>CAZBZX010000175.1:0-3092 GCA_964496465.1 uncultured Bacteroidales bacterium | reverse complement strand
AGGGTTATGCAAGAATTTCAGAAAAAACCGGGGTTGTATTCGCGACTTCAGGACCAGGGGCTACAAATTTAATTACAGGATTAGCTGATGCTATGATTGATTCAACACCATTAGTTTGTATAACAGGACAGGTCGTTTCAGGATTAATAGGCTCTGATGCATTTCAGGAAACAGATGTTGTTGGTATTTCAATGCCAGTTACTAAATGGAATATTCAGGTTACAAAAGCTGAAGATATTCCTGATGTTTTAGCCATGGCATTTTTTATTGCCGGAACAGGTAGACCAGGCCCTGTTTTAATTGACATTACTAAAGATGCTCAATTTGCTAAATTTGATTTCAAGTATGAAAAATGTACAAGAATAGGAAGTTATATTCCTGAGCCAACTATTAATGAATCAAAAATTGAAAAGGCAGCTGAAATAATTAATAATGCTAAAAAACCATATGTTATATTTGGACAGGGTGTTATAATAGGCAATGCAGAAAAAGAATTGATAGAATTAATTGAAAAAGGAGATATTCCTGCTGCATGGACAATTTTAGGATTATCAGCTATTCCTTCCGATCATTCTCTTAATATGGGAATGCTTGGAATGCATGGTAACTATGGCCCGAATATTAAAAGTAACGAATGCGATGTGCTAATTGCCATTGGAATGCGATTTGATGATCGTGTTACCGGAGCTTTATCAAAATATGCAAAACAAGCGAAAGTAATTCATATGGATATTGATCCTTCTGAAATGGATAAAAATGTAAAAACAGAAGTTGCAATAGTTGGTAATGTTAAGAAATCATTGCCATTATTGACCCAAATGATCACAAAAAACAAGCATGAAAGCTGGGTGAAAGAATTTAAAGCTGCAGCTGAAATTGAGTATAATAAAGTTATTAAAGATGCTCTTCATCCTCAAAGCGGGAAATTGTTGATGGGCGAAGTAATACATAAAGTTTCTGAGGCAACGAAGCATGAGGCAATTTTGATTACAGATGTTGGTCAGCACCAGATGATGGCAACCCGGTATTTTAAATTTAAATATTCCAGAAGTGTTGTAACATCGGGTGGTTTAGGAACAATGGGCTTTGGCTTGCCAGCTGCAATTGGTGCCAAAGTTGCTGCACCAAACAGGGAAGTTGTTTTATTTGTTGGCGATGGTGGTTTCCAAATGACAATCCAGGAATTGGGGACAATTTTGCAATCAGATATAAAGGTTAAAATTGTTTTGCTTAACAACAGTTTTCTTGGAATGGTTCGTCAATGGCAGGAACTTTTCCATGACAAAAGATATGCATCTACTACTATGGCTAACCCTGATTTTATTACTATTGCTCAGGGATATGGAGTGAAAGCACGAAAAGTAGCTGAAAGAGCAACTCTTGACGATGCCATTAAGGAAATGCTTCAACATGATGGAGCATATTTATTGGAAGCTCTAATTGAAAAGGAAGCCAATGTATTTCCTATGGTTCCTGCAGGAGCTTCAGTATCTGATATAATATTTGCAAAAGAATAAATTTTAAAATTGAATAAAATGACAGAAGAATTTACCATTTCAGTATTTACTGAAAACCATATAGGTGTTTTAAACCGAATTACAATTATATTTACTCGAAGACACCTGAATATTGAAAGTATGACTGTTTCTGCTTCAGCTCTTGAAGGAATTCATAAGTTTACCATTGTAATCAATTCAAATGAAGAACAAGTAATAAAGGTTGTTAAACAAATTGAAAAACATGTAGAAGTTTTAAGAGCATTTTATTACAGAGATAAGGATATTATTCATCAGGAAATTGCAATGTATAAAGTGCCAACTGAAGCTTTAACAAGTAGTGATAAAATTGAAAGCATAGTAAGAAGACATAATGCCCGAATATTGGAAGTAACGGCTGATTTTACTGTAATTGAAAAAACTGGACATAAAGAAGAAACTCAAGAATTATTTAAAGAACTAAATGAGTTTAAAGTATTACAATTTACTCGTTCTGGTAGAATTTCAATTACAAAAGCAAGTGTTGAAAGGTTATCCGACTATTTGCAAAAAATAAATTATAAAATAAATTAAGTAACTTAAAAAATTAAATTTAAAATTATGGCAAAAATTAATTTCGGCGGTGTAGAAGAAAATGTTGTTACCCGTGAAGAATTTCCGATTAGTAAAGCATTGGAAGTTTTAAAAAATGAAACAATTGTAGTAATTGGATATGGCGTTCAAGGTCCAGCACAAGCTCTAAATATGAAGGATAATGGATTTAATGTAATTATTGGTCAGGCCCCCGAGTTTAAAGCTGATTGGGACCGGGCTGTTGCTGATGGCTGGGTGCCAGGTAAAACTTTATTTCCAATTGAAGAAGCTGCAGAAAAAGGAACAATTATTCAATATCTTGTTTCTGATGCAGCACAACGTGCTATTTGGCCTAAACTAAAACCACATCTTAAAGAAGGGGATGCATTGTATTTTTCGCATGGATTTTCAATAACATATAAAGAACATACAGAAGTAATTCCCCCGAAAAATGTTGATGTAATTTTAGTTGCCCCGAAAGGTTCTGGGACTAGTGTAAGACGAAATTTCTTAGCCGGTGCAGGTATTAATTCAAGTTTTGCAGTATTTCAGGATTATACCGGAAAAGCCGAAGATAGAACTCTGGCAATTGGAATCGCTATTGGTTCAGGTTATCTATTTCCTACTACCTTTGAAGCTGAAGTATTCAGTGACTTAACAGGTGAAAGAGGGGTTTTGATGGGAGCATTGGCCGGAATTATGGATGCACAATACCAGGTTCTTCGAGAGAATGGTCATACTCCAAGTGAAGCTTTTAATGAAACAGTTGAAGAGCTTACTCAAAGTTTGATCAGGCTGGTTGATGAAAACGGAATGGACTGGATGTATGCTAATTGCAGTGCGACTGCTCAAAGAGGAGCTTTAGACTGGAGACCTAAATTTAAAGATGCAACTTTACCTGTGTTTAAAGACTTATATAATAAGGTTAAATCTGGTGCAGAATGTAAACGAGTGCTTGAATCAACAGGATCGGCAAATTATAAAGATCTTTTGAATGCAGAATTAAAACAATTGCGTGAATCT
>CAZBZX010000174.1:6398-8502 GCA_964496465.1 uncultured Bacteroidales bacterium | reverse complement strand
ATCTGGCTTAGGATAGATCGTTATAATTTTTGAATATGTATCTGAACATCCTCCATGATTATTATCGGTTACAGTTAAAGAAATGGTATCACGAATATTTACTAAAGGATTATTATTTATAAATGTATGTGATGGGTCTTCTATGGTTGATGAATTACCATCTCCAAAAGTCCAGCTAAAATCAGTGGCATTGGAGGTAGAAGTATTGGTAAATTGCACATCCAGATCAGGACAACCAAAAGTTTTATCCGCTTCAAAGTGTGCTTCTATTAAAGGATGTACTGTTATTGTTTTAGTAATTTCATCCGTACACTGATACTGCGAGGTAATTAATAATTTAACTGTATATAGTGAATCGTTTATTCCGGTATTATAATATGAATGCACAGGATTGTTTAAAATAGAATTATTTCCATCCCCGAAATTCCATTTATAGGGTACAATTCCAGTTGCCCCAATAGAAGCTGCGCTTGAAAAATTAACAGTTAATGGATGACAGTTTATTGAATCGGATACCTGTAAATTTGCAATAATTCTTGGATAGACCTTTACATATATCGAATCTTCACTTGTGCACCCGCCATAATTGGAATTCATGGCAACTAATTTTATTTTTGATTGCCTTAATGTATCGGTATTATTTTCAATTTCATATGAAAATGAAGATGAATTAAATGTAGTTGTATCTAAAATTCCGTCAATATACCACGAATATTGATTTGCCCCCTCCGAAGTGTTATAAACTGTAAAATTTAACGGAGAACATGAATTGGCTGTGTCAACATAAAAATTGGCTTCAATATAGGGCATTACAGTTATGGTTGAAGTCGTTGTATCTGAACAGGAATATGCAGAAATACCAATTAATTCAATTGTATTGACAACACTATCAGTTCCTGAGTTACTGTATAAATGTGTTGGTGATTTCAAATTCGAAGTATTATTATCTCCAAAATTCCAGTAATGATATTTAACAACTGAATTAGAAGTGTTGAGAAACTGAACTTCTAATGGTTCACAGCCGGTAATTACATCACTGGTAAACGACACATCAGCTTCAGGATAAACAATGATTGTTTGTGTTACGGAATCACTGCAGCCGCTTGCAGCAAACTCTGATTTTAATTTTAAAGTAAGGGTATCGGTAGTTAACCCTGTGTTAATAAACGAATGAGTAAACTGGCTTGCAGTGCTGTTTGAGTTTGTCCCGTCATCAAAATCCCAGGTAAAAGCATCGGCATTAACTGATGTATTATTAATAGTAACATCAAATGGAGAACAGCCGGCTGTGGTATCAACAGAAATGCTTGCTATTATTTCAGGGCTTATATCATATGATTCGTATGCTGTAGTATCTTTGCAATTATATTGGGTATAAGCAATCATTCGGGTGGTAAAGGGCTGAATAACAGTTCCGGTATTAATAAATGTATGGGAGGGGGCTACTGCGTTGGACGAGCTTCCATCGCTGAATTGCCATATATAAGTATTTGCAGAAGCACTTGAATTATTGGTGTAATTTACAGTATAAGGCTGACAACCTACTGGATCAAAAGTACTTGTAAAAGCAGCATCAACCGGTGGGTAAACAGTTATAACCACCGAATCTTCTGATGTGAAACCACTTATAGTATCGATTATATCTAAATTAATAGTATACTGTTGTGCTGTGGTTTGGCTAGAAGGCAATGAATATGTATGATAAATCGTATTTTTAGTAATTACTACGGTATCTGTTCCGTCCCCAAAATCCCAGGTATAGCGGTGATTTGATGTTTGTGAAGCATTATTCAGGATAACCTGGAACGGACTGCATCCTTTATTGATATCAACGCTTATTTTCGCGTCAACAATTGAAAATACGGTTACATTTATTATTGACTGAGCTGTGTCGCGGCAGTTATATTTTGTTGTAGCATTTAAGGATACTTGATAAGTATTCCCATTGGGATCGTAATTTGTAAACTGATGGGCTGGATTAATTTGGTTAGAGGCTGTCCCATCATCAAATTCCCATACGAAATATGCTGAATCAAGATTTGTAAGTGATGTATTGGTAAATTGTATATTTAAAGGAGAAAGAGCTGTAGTGTCATTATCAGGT
>CAZBZX010000174.1:0-6388 GCA_964496465.1 uncultured Bacteroidales bacterium | reverse complement strand
ATTCCCGGAAAAACTGTAATTGTTTGACGCGATGTATCAACACAACCGTAAACCTTATCCTCAATGGCAAGCTCAACTGTAAAATTTTCAAATTCAACCTGGTCATAAGGTACATCTAGGATATCATAATTCTTATAAAAAGTGGCTTTCGAATTAGTTGAATAGGTGTCTCCATTCCCAAAATCCCAGTCATATCGAAGATTAGGGCCTTTTGAGCTATTTGTTATTCCAATTGAATCTGGTGCACAAAAACCTAATTTATCAAGATTAAATTGCGATTTTATGCGCGGATGAATTGTTATTGTATCATATTCAATAAAATCACATCCATATTTAGTTTCTGCATTTAATTTTAATATATATGATGTATCAAAATTTGTAATATTAGAATATATGTATGTAAAAGCAGAATCTGATTTTGAAAAACCATCACCCATTTCCCATAAATAGTTAACTGTATCAATTCCTGTTACAGTTAAATTGCTAATTTGCACACTTAAAGGGTGGCATCCTTCATCAACATCAACCAATATCTCTGGATCTAATTCAGGATAAACTCGAATTGTTTTTGTTATTGAGTCTTTACATACGCTTCTATTTACCCATAATTTTATATCAAAATCAAGTATTGAATCTGTTAGAGAATTATCAAATAATTTTGTCAAATAAACATTTGTATAACCATTTGGTGGATCTTGATTAAAATAGGATGTATCGTAAATTCCATCATCATTAAAATCCCAATAAATATTATCGGCATTCATTGAATATTCATAAAAATTAACAGATAGAGGTGAACACCCATTTTGAACATCGATAGAGAACCTTGCTTCAGTTTCGGGTTCTGGAATGATTGTTACAGTGGATGTTGCCGAATCACCACAAAATCCATAAATCGTAGCTGTATATGTCATTTCATGAGGTGGAGTTGCAATTGGTGTGAGACTATTTGGATCATCCAGAAATTCTGTTGGATACCATTTAACAGAATCACCTCCTGCAACAAATAGTTCTACAGGCTCACCAACACAAAAATAGGCTGCATTACTTCCTGCATCTGTTATTTTTGCTTCCGGGGCAATTTCATTAAAATTGGAAAAATACCCATAATTTCCTCCTGAGCCTCCACCGTGAATTACTCCTAAATGAAATATAGTAGATCTGTTTTCTAATAAACATGGTAGGCCCGGAATTATATATCGATTATTCCAATGGGTTTGGTTGAATAAACAGGCACTCCATCCTTCTGCTACCTGAGTCTCGAAATTTGCATCAGTCAGGTTTACGGTTTCCTTTATTGTATCACCAACACCATCCTCATAATAATACGTAAAATAAAAATCATCTTCTCCTCCTCTTCGGACTAATACGGATAAGTGTAATGATTTATCAGGTCTATTAGGATCAACACCCCTTATAAATCCAACTTTTTTTGATCCTGTACATTTCGATATGGTAGGGATTATAGCAGCGCCCGGCTCGTTACCATTACCAACACCTGTAATATGAAATACAACAATTGGTTTGTCCTCATCAGATTCAATAAAAACATTATCATCTATATTTATTAATTGTTGTTCTTGCTTATCGATTGTAAAATTTGTATATGGTGTTTCGTCCAAGTAAGTAACGTTAACATGAGTTGAATTTTTGGTTGCTAATATAAAGACCCTGTCATTAGTCGTTTGAGGTCCTTTAACAACAATATATTGTTCACCATATAATTGCATTGAATCGTTATCAGTTATACTATAAGCAGGAATTAATTGATCACCAAGCATATCAAACCCACCTGTTAATCCTTCAGCAGAATCGTCAATTGTCACAATGGCTATTTTTTTACCATTTTTTACTTTAATATAAGTGCCAGCTAGGTGATCGGCAGCAGCTTTACTATAATATAAAGGAGTTCCCGTATCATCTGGGGCTAATGAATATGTTTCTCCTTTATTCAAAGTAATCTCAAAATAGTCTCCAAATGCAGTACCTTCATGCCCATCAATTAGTGCACCGGTTGGTGGCGGATATACCTGTATCGTAGTAGCATCTTGCACTGATACAATATTTATGGCAGAATAGGATCTTTCAGGTGGTGAATTTTCGTCTTTAGCACCTCCACCATCATCTCTATCCCTGTTATTTCTTGTATTCTGAAATGGAACAAAAAATTCATCACCCAAAGCATTGCTTCCTTTTAATGAAAATAAATCAGTATTATTTGGTTCTTCAATTTCATAATAAACCGTTATGCTATCAGTAGATGTAATTTTAATTCCATTTTCACGAACTAAAGCAGCCGGATAAGCTTGTAACAGGTTTCTTGCTACATTATTTGTGAATGGTAAAGTTGGGGATGGGTCAGTCCAAACTTCATCCCATAGTATTATTTTTTCAGTAGAATATGCAGGAATTGATCTGGTAATAGGAACCCATGTGGCATAAGCAGGCACATCTATTGTTACCTCAACATCGTTGCTAAAAGTTGCAATATTAAAACTTACCGGGGCAGCACCGGAAACTGTAGCATAATGATTTTTAGTAGAATGCGGACATACAAACCAAAAAACAGTATCAATCTGCGAAAATGATACTTCATTAATTGATACTATAAGAAGAACAATTAATTCTACTTTTTTTATAAATTTACATGTAAAATTCATATTTATACCTAGATAAATATTTTGGTCACCAATAACATTGTTTACGTCAACAAAAAATAAAGGTTCGTCAAAATTATTAAAAAAAAAGTTGATCTAAAACATCTTTTTTTTTGCAACAAAATAAAACAATAATGTAGTATATTCGTATATAAAATTGATATCCAGCCACAACCTATGCATTATGAAAACAAAAGCCGCACTATTATTGGTAATAATTATACAAATTATTGCTATTAGTGAGTTAAAATCCCAGGTAATTTTTAGTGAAAACTTCGAAATTGATTCAAATCGAAATAAATGGATAGTTGATGAATATGTTATTGGAAATATTAACTGGAAATTTCAAAATGGGGGACATTTGCTTTATCCACAGAAAGCAAAAAATGGTATTTATAATGCTCTTTTTCAATATAATAGCATTGGAGGTAATGAAACTACGAAGTTAATTAGCCCTGCAATTGATTTAGCAACAATTCAACGATATAAAGTTGAACTTCGATTTTGGCATGCACAATTTAATTGGAATGGTAATGTAGATGAACTAAGAGTATATTATAAAAAAGGGATTGATAGTTCATGGGTTTTACTTGAAACATATACTGATGAAATCTCTTACTGGAAACAACAGACAATTCTTTTACCTGATAGTATTTATTCTGAAGATTTTTATCTTGCATTTGAAGGTAAAACCAATTGGGGATATGGTATTTGTATTGATTCTGTTGAATTAATAGAAACTGAAATTGTAAATAGAATTATTGATACGATCATTTGTTTTCAACCCATTACTGATTTTGTTGCTACAGGTTTAGATGATAATCTTATAATTGGAATAGAAATTTCAGTACAAGGAAACAACAACGAGATGCTTCTTGATTCATTAGCCGTTACTTCCTTAAATACTAACGATAATGATATAAAAGATAATGGGATTAAGCTATATTATACTGATAAGTCAGAATTTAGTATGGATAATATAATTGGTGAAGGAATTAATTATAGTAATGGCGTGGCCAGTTTTGACAATTTAAATATTATTTTGCCTACTGGTAATTCATATATTTGGATTGCATATGATATTGATTCTGCAGCAACGCAGGGGAATTATGTCGATGCCCAAATATCTGCCAATTCCATTAAGATAAATGATGAATTATATCCGATTAATAACTGCTCACCTGCTGGGAAAAGGGTGATTTATACATCAATTTTTTTCGATGATTTTGAAACAGATAAAGGATGGATTTATAAACCTGATTTTGAAAGAAATGAACCGGAAGGTTTAGGAGGACAAGCAGGAAATTCTGATCCGGAAAATGCTTATAGTGGTGATTTTATTATTGGCACAGATATTACAAACGATGGAGATTATGAACTGGGTCTTGGTGATACAGCTTATTATGCATTATCACCCACTATCGATTGTTATTTTTACAAAGATATTCAGTTATCATTTTATCGATGGCTTAATATTGATTTTTATGCAAAAGCCACAATTTCAATTTCAAATACTAATGGAAATAGCTGGATACCTATATGGGATAACTTTGATGAGGGTTTTTTAATTAAAGATAATAAATGGAAAAAAGATAATAGAAACATCAACTTATATGCTGAAAGAAAACCTGAAACAAAAGTTCGATTTGCTCTCGGAAATACTGAAGACAGCTATAATAAGTATTCAGGCTGGAATATTGATGATTTTATTATTACAGGCGATTATATAGTTAAAGATGTTGGAGTAAGCGAATGGATATCTCCAAAGGATGGATGTATTCAGGAAGAAAATTCAATGATTACTGTTCGGGTAAAAAATTATGGTGGAGAAGATAGTCCGGATAAAATTCCGTTGTATTATTCATTTAACGGCGGAGCTACAAAAATAATTGATACAATATTTGGAAGTATTCCGAAAGGAAAAGATACAGTTTTTACTTTTTCAACGTTTTATAATTTATCAGATGGCGGCTTTTTTAATACCAGAACAGGCACTCTCTTGCAAGGGGATGAATACTCAGCAAATAATGCAATAAATTTCACATTAACAATTATTCCAACATTTAATGTACCCTATGAAGAAACTTTTGACGCAAGTGAATCTTATTGGTTAGATCATGGAGTAGGCTCATCATGGAAACTTGGTAATCCTTCAAAATCTGTAATTACATCACCAGCATCTGGTACAAAATGCTGGGTAACAAATATAACAGGAAGTTATAATTTAAATGAAGAATCATTTGTTGAAAGCCCGTGCTTGGATTTTACAGGACTTAAACATCCCATATTCGAAATTAAGCAAATAAGACAAATTGATACTAATGATGGTGCCTGGTTAATGTACTCTGATGATTGTGGGGAAACATGGAATTCTGTTGGTGAGTTTGGAGAGGAATATGGTGAATTATGGAATTGGTATAATGATACATTAATAAATGGTTCAATTTATGATGGATGGAGTGGAGATACAAATTTATGGATAACTTCACGCTATCTGCTTCCATCAAATATAAAAAATCAAACTTGTGCCAGATTTAAAGTAATGTTCTCAAGTAATGACGAAGGTGAAGATGAAGGTTTTGCTTTTGATAATGTAAAAATATACGAGGCCCCGCCTGATGTAGGTGTGGTTGAAATAGTAAATCCCTTATCAGCGTGCGAACTGAACAATGAGGAATATGTAAAGATTGCAATTAAAAATATGGGCTTAGATACCCTGCCTTCCGGAAAAAGCTGTATTGTTGGATTGGATTTAAACGGACAGGTTTTTACTAAAGACACATTTAATTTCCATAAAAATTTGCTGGTTAATGATACCATCCAATATATTTTCAAAAAACCCGTAAAAATAAACCATACTGGTTCATATACCTTAAAAGCGTATACAAAACTCACAGGTGATATTAATATTTATGACTCGATTAACAATGATACCGCCACTTCAATAGTGAACGTATATGGTATGCCCGATTATACATTAGGATTGAATATTGGAACAAGCCAGCCAGACACAATTGTTTTAGATGCAGGTAGTGGATATGCTTCATACTCATGGAACGACGGTGCAGGTTCAAATCAAACCTATAATGTCCCGGTAAACGGATATGGAAATTATTGGATTCAGGTAACAAACGATTCTGCTTGTATTGCTCGGGATACTATTGAAGTTATTGAATCGGATGCTGACTTAGGCATTATTGCCATAAATAATTTAACTTCATCTTGCGAACTTTCAAACACTTTTTATCCAGAGATTACCATTATAAATTATGGTCCGGATAGTATGTTGATTGGCGACACATCGTTGGTTGGTTTTACAGTGGACGAAAATAAATATATTGATACAGTTGTTTTTACCCAAAAACTAAGACCTGACAGTAGTTTGAATTATATATTTAAACAAAGCACAGATTTAAGTAAGTCGGGTAACTATATTTTCAGTTTTTATACCCTCTATGATGGAGATATTAATCTTACCAATGATACAGCTTCAACAAGCATAGAAATTTACGGATATCCTGATGTTGATTTGGGTGATGATACTATTTTCACATCACAAGCAGATACTATTATTTTGGACGCCGGAAGCGGGTTTGCTACTTACCAGTGGCAGGATAATTCTGATACAAGTATTTATACTATAAATAAATTAAATACCAGTCTTTATAAAGTCACTGTAACTGATGTGCATGCGTGTGGTTCGGATAGTGATTCAGTACAAATTATTTCTT
>CAZBZX010000173.1:0-8579 GCA_964496465.1 uncultured Bacteroidales bacterium | reverse complement strand
ATCTACCAGGGATGCGACGAATTATATAAAAAATCTATTTCGGAAGCTAGTAAAGAAGAAGTTAAAAATAAATATAACCTTCCATCAGAATATATTCTTTATGTTGGTACTATTGAAGAAAGAAAAAATTTACTTACGATTGTTAAAGCTTTGCACCAGGGAAAAATAAATCTCCCATTAGTTATAGTTGGAAAAACTACAAAATATTTAAAAAAGGTAGTGGATTACATTTGCACCAATATGGTAGAAAATACTATATTTTTACAGGCAGTGCCCCTCGCTGATTTACCTGCAATATATCAATCAGCTAAATTATTCATTTATCCTTCTGTTTTTGAAGGCTTTGGCATTCCAATCCTCGAAGCATTGCAATCAAAAGTTCCTGTTATTACTTCAAAAGGAAGTTGTTTTGAAGAAGTTGGGGGAAAGCATTCACTTTACATTGATCCAATGAACGTAGATGAAATGATAGCTGCAATAAATAAAATTCTTTCCGAATCAATCCTGCAGGAAAAAATGAAAAAAGAAGGTTTTGATCATGCTCAACACTTCTCTAATTCAGTTATTGCTAATCAGATTATGAATCTCTATAAAGAAGTTCTAAAATAATGAATGCAGAAATTGTAAATGCTCTAAAGATTCTAAAAAAAGGTGGCACAATTTTATATCCAACTGATACAATTTGGGGAATTGGCTGTGATGCTACAAATGAAGAAGCTGTTTCAAAAGTGTATCAGATTAAAAATAGGATAGAATCTAAAAGCCTAATAATTTTAATTGACAATCCCGGACGGTTGCCTTCATATATAAATCAGGTACCTGACATTGCCTGGGAATTAATTGAGGTTACCAATAAACCATTAACTATTATTTATCCGGGAGCTAAAAACTTAGCTAAAAATGTTATTGCTGAAGATGGATCGGTTGCGATTCGTATTGTTAAAAATAAATTCTGCATAAATTTAATTCAACAGTTTAAAAAGCCTATTGTATCTACATCAGCTAATATTGCAAATCAACCTAATCCAACTAATTTTAATGAAATAGATATAAATTTAATTCATAAAATTGATTATACTGTTAAACTAAACCAGGACGATCTTTCTTTATTAATACCATCAAGTATTATTAAATTAGGACTAAATGGAGAAATTCAAATTATTCGCAAGTAATTATTAACAAATTTCCTCATCACAAATAACAGGGTTTTTATTTATGTTAGTTGAGTAAATGTTAATAATTCAATTTCTTATTTTCTTATCAATTAAGTAAAATTGTCAATAATTGGTGGTTTCTAGCATTTTTTGAATGAAAAGGGAATCCGGTGATCCTATTCGAAAAAGGAAATTCCGGAGCTGTCCCCGCAGCTGTAAACCTAAAAAGTCTTTAGAAAATTGCCACTGTCCGCCAGCTGGCGGATGGGAAGGAATCTGAAGTTAGGTAAGCCAGAAGACCTGCCATCAAGGTAAAATGTAGCTTTCGGGTGAAAGGCAAATAATGGACTTTCCTAAAATTTGTTTAAACCGTTAAAGGCTGCCAAATGGTAACTTTTAAAAATATTTCAATGGAACTAAAAGAAAGAATTTCAATCTCCAAAATTCAAAAACGAGATGGTAGGATTGTACCATTTGCTATCGAAAAAATTACTTTAGCTGTGTATAAAGCCTTTACGGCTACTGGAATTTCAGATAAAAAAGAAGCTGAAAAAATTTCAGCCGAAGTTATATCGCAGCTTATTTATCAAAATACAAATGAAACTCCAAGTGTTGAACAAGTTCAGGATATTGTTGAGCTTGTACTCTTTCAAAATGGGTTTTTTAAAACGGTTAAATCCTATATTTTATATCGGAAACAACATGAATTATTAAGGAATACAAAAGAACTTGTTTCTAACATTAATGTTATTGATAATTATTTAGACTTAGAAGACTGGCGAGTCCGTGAGAGCGCTAATTCAACCTATTCATTACAGGGTTTAAATCAACATGTTGCTACCATAGTAAGTTCTCAATATTGGTTAGAAAAAATTTATTCCTCTGAAATATCAGAAGCACATAAATCAGGTAAATTTCATATCCACGACCTTGGATTTTTAAGTGTTTATTGCGTTGGTTGGGACCTGGAAGATTTATTATTATCAGGTTTTAAAGGTGTTGAAGGAAAAGTACAAAGTAAGCCTGCCAAACATTTTCGCACAGCTTTAGGACAAATAGTAAATTTCTTCTATACTATGCAAGGAGAGGCAGCCGGAGCTCAGGCTTTTTCAAGTTTTGATACATACCTTGCCCCTTTTATCAGATATGATAAATTAAATTATGTCCAGGTAAAACAATCATTGCAAGAATTTTTCTTTAATATCAATATCCCAACGAGAGTAGGATTTCAAACTCCTTTTACAAATGTAACCCTTGACTTACAAATTCCAAAATATTTACAAAATCAACCAGTAATTATTGGTGGTAAGCTTCAAAATGAAACATATAAAGATTTTCAAAAAGAAATGGATATGTTTAACCTTGCCTTTGCTGAGGTAATGACTGAAGGAGATGCCGATGGTAGAATTTTTTCATTTCCGATTCCAACCTATAATATTACTAAAGAGTTTGAATGGGATAATCCTAAATATGATAAAATTTGGGAAATAACCGCCAAATATGGCATCCCCTATTTTTCAAATTTTGTAAATTCTGATATGAGTCCTGAAGATGTTAGAAGCATGTGCTGCAGGTTAAGGTTGGATAAAAGGGAATTATATAAAAAAGGGGGTGGTTTATTTGGAGCGAATCCTTTAACAGGTTCGATTGGTGTAGTTACTATAAACCTGCCACGATTAGGTTATGAATCAAAAACAGAGCAGGAATTTTATCAGCGCTTGTCTAAATTAATGGATACAGCTAAAAACAGCCTTGAAATTAAGCGAAAACTTATTGAGAATTTAACTGAAAAGGAATTATTTCCTTATTCAAAATTTTATTTAAGACATCTAAAACTCAGGCATGGAAAGTACTGGGATAATCATTTTTCCACCATAGGTATAGTAGGTATGAATGAATGTTGTATTAATTTTTTAGGAAGTGATATTATAAGTAAGGAAGGATATGAATTCTCGAGTAGAGTTATGGACTTTATGAGAAATATAATGGAAAAATATCAGGAAGAGACTGGACATATTTATAACCTGGAAGCTACTCCTGCTGAAGGTACTGCGCATCGTTTATCATTAATTGATAAAGAATATTACGACGACATTATTGTAGCGAATGAAGAAAATTATAAACGGGGTGCAAAACCATATTATACTAATTCAACTCAAATCCCTGTAAATTATACTGATGATCTGTTTAAAGCTTTAAGAATACAAGATGGATTACAAACTAAATACACTGGTGGCACTGTATTTCATGTTTTTGTTGGAGAAAAGCAATTGCCAATTGAATCAGTAAAACAAATTATACGAAAAATAACTTCAAATTTCAGATTGCCTTATATTACTTTATCACCTACATTTAGCATTTGCCCTGAACATGGCTATATTTATGGAGAGCATAAAGAATGCCCAATTTGTATGAAAGATGGAAAAATTACAGATTGTGAAATATACTCAAGGATTGTTGGATATGTTCGTCCAATTGACCAATGGAATGATGGAAAACAAGAAGAATTTAAAGACAGAAAGCTTTTTGATAAATATCTTATGCCAAAAGAAGATAAAGAATACAGGGAAAAAGTGATGGATGAGTTTTATAAAGAGAAAATCGAAGATGATAATTATACTTATCGGTCAGCTGAAATAACTGAAAATTTGATTAACACGAAAGACATATAAACTCCAAAAAAAATGAAAATTGGTGGGTTTATAAAAACTAGTTTTATCGATTTTCCTGGTAAAATTTCTTGTGTTATTTTTACTGCCGGATGCAATCTTCGATGCAAATATTGTCATAATCCTGATTTAGTTTTACCTGAAAAAATTAATAAACTAAAATTCATTCCTGAAGAATATATCTTTAACTATATTGAAAAAAATAGAGACCTTCTCGATGCTATTGTAATTTCAGGTGGTGAACCTACAGTACAAAGCGATTTAATTAATTTTATTGTAAAAATTAAATCGTTTGAATTACTTGTAAAATTGGACACAAATGGAACCATTCCTCATACTTTGGAAAAATTAATTGAACTTAGGTTGATCGATTATATTGCAATGGATGTAAAGGCCCCTCTGGATATTGATAAATATCAGTTAATTGCAGGAGATTTAATGAATTTTGAACTATTGGATAAAATAAAAAATTCTATCTGGCAGATTATTAAATCAGGTATCCCTCATGAATTTCGAACAACAGTTGTTAAACAGTTTTTATCGAAAGATGATATTATCCAAATAAGTGAAAGTATTAAAGGATGCAATTCATATTGTTTACAAAATTACAATTCTGAGATAGTTTTGGATGAGTCAATAAAAAACAATACCGGATATCCAAAGCAATTATTAGAGCTGATATCCGGTAATTTAGAAATTAATAAAAAAAATATTGTTGTTAGATAAAATAATTTTATAAATTTTTAATCGAACCTATCATCTTTTTTGGATCTACCCATTTATCAAAATCTTCTTCAGCAACTAATCCTAAATCCAGCGCAGCTTGTTTAAGTGTTGTTCCCTCCATATGCGCTTTTTTAGCAATTTTTGCTGCATTTTCATATCCAATATGAGGATTAAGAGATGTTACAAGCATTAACGAATTGTCTAAATGCCTCTTAATAAATGCAGAATTTGGCTCAATTCCAATCGCACAATTATCGCTAAATGATACGCAGGCATCGCCTAATAAACGGGCCGATTCAAGAAAATTAGATATCATCACTGTTTTAAATACATTTAATTCAAAATGACCGTTGCTACCTCCAATTGTAATTGAAATATCATTACCAATTACTTGGGCACATACCATTGTTAAGGCCTCAACCTGGGTAGGATTAACTTTTCCTGGCATAATTGATGAACCTGGTTCATTTGCTGGTAACAATATTTCTGCAATACCAGATCTTGGTCCGGATGCCATCATTCTGATATCGTTAGCAATTTTCATTAAACTTACAGCAAGTTGTTTTAAAGCACCATGAGATTCAACTATTGCATCATGTGCAGCAAGCGATTCAAATTTATTTTCTGCTGTAATAAAAGGTAATTTAGTAAATTCTGCAATTCTCTTTGCTACTAATATATCATAGCCTTCAGGTGTATTTAAACCTGTACCAACAGCTGTACCACCCAGTGCTAATTCCTGTAAATGGGTTAATGTATTTTTTAAGGCTTTTAATCCATGATCAATTTGTGAAACATACCCGGAAAATTCCTGACCGAGTGTTAATGGAGTAGCATCCATCCAATGAGTTCTTCCAATTTTTACAATTTCCTTAAATTTTTTAACCTTTTCTGCTAGCGTATTTCTAAATTTCTCGATACCTGGAATAGTAATTTCAATTAGCATTTTATAAGCAGCTATATGCATCGCTGTTGGGAAAGTATCGTTTGACGATTGAGATTTATTTACATCATCATTCGGATGAATAATTTTAGGTTTATCTTCCAGTTTACCCCCGTTCAATACATGAGCCCTGTTTGCTATAACCTCATTTGCATTCATGTTTGATTGGGTACCAGAACCAGTTTGCCAAATAACAAGTGGAAATTGATCATCTAATTTACCAGCAATAATCTCATCGCAAACTTTTGAAATTAATTCCATTTTCTCTTTTGGTAAAACTCCAAGTTCAAAATTTGCATGAGCAGCAGCTTTTTTCAAAAAACCGAATGCATATATAATTTCAATAGGCATAGAAGCCTCAGGACCAATTTTGAAATTCTCTTTTGAGCGTTGCGTTTGTGCACCCCAATATTTTTCTGCAGGCACTTTTACTTCACCCATGGTGTCTTTTTCAATTCGGTGGTTCATGATTTTAATTTTTAGATTGATTAATAATTATCCTTATTTAATATTATTGTTATAAACAATAATTAATATAATATAGTTTAAATTATTATACTCTAAGTTACTATTTTTTTTGTGGGAAGGAAAGTTTTATAATATCTAAATAAAATTAATTTGCGCCAAACTCCATAAGGTATGCTTTTATAAACTCATCCAAATAACCATCTAAAACTGCCTGTGTGTTTCCTGTTTCATAATTGGTTCGTAAGTCTTTAACCAGTTTATAAGGATGTAAAACGTAATTTCGTATTTGAGATCCCCATTCAATTTTCTTTTTTTCACCTTCTATTTTAGCATTTTCTTCTTGCCTTTTTCTTAATTCTAACTCATATAAATGAGACTTTAAAATTCGTATGGCATTTTCTTTATTTTTAAGTTGCGACCTGGTTTCCTGGTTTTCAACAACAATTCCTGTAGGATGATGCCTTAATCTTACTGCCGTTTCAACCTTATTAACATTTTGTCCACCAGCCCCACTAGAGCGATAGGTCTCCCAAGTAATGTCAGCTGGATTTAATATTATTTCAATTGTATCATCAATAAGTGGAATTACAAATACAGATGCAAATGAAGTATGTCTTTTACTTTGTGCATTAAATGGTGAAATTCGAACTAATCGGTGCACTCCTGTTTCACTCTTTAAATAACCATAAGCCATTTCTCCTGTAAATTCAAGAGACACTGTTTTTATCCCAGCTTCATCACCGGCCAAATAATCAATTTCTTTAACTTTATAATTGTTCCTCTCACCCCAACGTATGTACATTCTCATTAACATTTCAGCCCAATCAAAACTTTCAGTTCCTCCTGCACCGGCATTTATTTTTAAAATAGCACCAAATTTATCTTCTTCTTTCCGTAACATATTTTTTAGTTCCAGATCTTCAACCAGGTTAAGTGTTTTGATGTATTGTTCATCAATATCTTGTTCCGAAGCTTCCCCTTCTTTATAAAATTCAAGCAATACCTGAAGGTCTTCAATAGAAGCCTTAGCATTATTGTATAAATTTACCCAGTCTTTAATTATTGAAATTGCTTTTAGCTGTTCTTCAGCTTTTTTAGGATCATTCCAGAAATCAGGTGCCTGCGTTTTTTTTTCTTCCTCTGCTAAAAATAAAATCTTCTTATCAATGTCAAAGAAACCTCCTTAACGCTTGTTCACGCTTCACTAAATCATTATAATCTTCATTTGATACCATATCTTCATTAATTAATGTTGTAAAAGTAATTATTATTCTTTCATTATGGAGTTAATTACTTTATATAATATTTCTGTTTCATACCCTTTTGAGGCCCCATATCTATAAAGCTTTCCTTTAATTTCCATTGAATTTCCTTTCCCAAGTTTTTCATATTTCTTTTCTAGTTCACTCCTTACAACATCAACATAATTTTCCCCTAATATTTCATCAAATGCCTTTTGAATATACTTATCAGTAATATTTTTATGTCTTAAAGAGAACAATATTTTTTGTTTTCCCCATTTATTAAATAAAAATTTATCTTTCACAAAAGCACGAACAAATCTTTCCTCATTTATAAAATCTTCCTTTTGCAATTTGTTTATCATTTGATCTATATCCTTAATTTCCAAGCCCCAGGAAATAAATTTCTCTTTTATTTCATGAACGCATCTTTCTTGTATGCTACATAATGCCATTGCTTTATTAAAAGCTATTTCTTTTGATATTTTTTTATTTTTTTGCAAATTATTAATTTAATAAATTTCCGCTTTTATCATACGATCTTTTCCATTTATATCTTTCTTAATTTCTATATTTTCAAATTTATAAATTCTAAAAATTCTTTTAATATCATCACCATACAATTCATTAATCTCAAAATATAATTTTCCTTGTTCATTCAAATTATTTGAAGCAAAGCTTGAAATTTCCTCATAAAAAATCAAAGGATTGTCATTGTTTACAAACAATGCCAAATGCGGTTCGTATTTAACAACATTACTCCATAAAATTTCTTTATCTTTTTCTAATACATATGGCGGATTGCTCACAATAATATCATATTTAATATTCGTTTTTTTTATTTCAAAAATATCTGCTTCAATAAATGATGCTTCAATATTATTAAGTTTTGCATTAGTTTCTGCTACTTTCAAAGCATCCAGAGATACATCCAATGCATGAACTTTTGACAATTTAATATATTTTGCCAACGATATGGCAATACATCCGCTTCCTGTGCCAATATCCAGTATACTTGGAGAATCATTTTTATTTTCTTCAATAATCCAATTTACTAATTCCTCTGTTTCAGGCCTGGGAATTAATACATGAGAATTTACTTTTAATTGTAAACCAAAAAATTCAGTCTCCCCAAAAATATATTGTATTGGAATATATTTTTTTAAGTCATTAACAACTTGTCTAAATTTTAGATGAACTGTTTCAGAAATGATTTCATTTAATTTCAATTGAATATCAGTATATGAAAATTTTAAAATCTTATCGAATAATATAACTGTCATTGGAAAAATTTCTTCTTCAGGATAAATTTCCCTTAATTCATTTTGAATATATTCAATTTGGCTTTTAATTGTGTATTTTTGAGCGATCATGTATC
>CAZBZX010000172.1:0-8580 GCA_964496465.1 uncultured Bacteroidales bacterium | reverse complement strand
GATTTTCAGATGACCTTAACCTGTTATCTTCCATATTCGAAGCGGTTCTTGCATAAGGTCCTGCGCTAGCTTTTAAATTTCCAACTTGTAAATTAACTGAAGACCCTCTATCCACTTCAATAATATAAAATACACTATCGCTATTTTCAGGAAGATTTAAATCACTATACGTGTTAATATTACTAGGCAATGTATCCAGTGGACTTAGATTGTCTTTTGATGTTCCACGATATAAATAATACGATCCAAATTTAAACCCTTCATAATGAGTCCAGATTAGGTTAATTCCTTTATCTGCACCCGCTCTTTCATTTGGAGAAAGGTGCATGGTTTTATGGTGTTTACTTAAAGGAGTTTCCCCACAATTATCTGTTATTGAAATCTTATAACGATCTGCTCTTGCATCTGGATTAGAATATTTGTCAATAAAAATATTAGAATCATTATATGATCTCATACCAATTTGCTCAAATTCATCTGCAGTATTTGTTTCTTTGTATATATTATATGAAAGAATATTATCAACGTCAGGCTTATCCCAAACAATTAAATTCTTTCCATTTTCACCTTCAGTTCGGTCAACTGTTACTAAATGTATTTCAGGTACATATGGTTCCTGAATAGATACATTAATAGTATCAGACAAGTTTTTACAGCCATTTTCATCAGTTACTTTCACATAATATTCCCCTGAATTTTCAACATGCATATATCGGTCTGAAGTAAAATCATTCCATCTATAAGATTCAAAATTACCCGGGTCTAAAATATAATTCACATTCCAGCAAATGGTAGTATCTAATCCGAGAGTAACTTGAGGAAGGTTATGAACTGTTAGAGTAGCTGATTCTGTTTGAACCGCACCACACTGATTGGTAACGATGCAATAATATGAACCTGCATCATTTATAGAAGCATTAGTAAATGAATATTTATTTTCATCTGCACCAATAATTGAAGCACCATCTTTCATCCATTCATAAGAAACTGGAATGGTACTTGCTACTGAAATACTAAGATTTCCATTGGTATTTAAACATATTTCTTTATTTTCAGGATTTGACAGGATAAAAGGTTCACTTCTTAGCAAGGTTGATATTGTATTTGTTGGTTTGCTGCCAAAATCAGTATAAACCATACAATCATAATCCGCTTCATCCTCATTATCAATATCAAGGATAGTAAGTTCATTGGTTGTATGTCCTGTAATATTACTACCATTCTTACGCCATTGATATGTGGCAGAGAAATTTGTTGTAACAGAAAGTTTCAATGAATCACCTTTACAAATTACCGGTGAACCTTCATTGGTAAGAATATCAATATTTGGAGTTAAATAGAATGCTGCTTCAGAAGTAGTATCAATACCACAACCATTTTCAACAATACAAGTATAAATACCTTCATCAATAACAGGACGGAACCCTGCAAATTTGAGTTGGTTAGAGTTTTCAGAAACCATGGCTGTATCGTTCTGGTTCCATTGGTATAGGAGATTTGTGCCACTAGCACCAATGCTTACTGTAAATGAGCTTAAACTATCTACCCATCTTGAATCAGGTTCACTAATAATGTATGGTGCTTCCGTAATAGTAATGTACATAATATTAGTTGAAACATTTCCATACGTACTTGTAATAGTACAATAATAGCTTCCTTCATCACTACCTGAAATAGAAGGAAGAACTAATGAATCAGTAGTAGCACCTGATATTAAATTACCATTTTTATACCATTTATAAGAAATAGGAGTGAAGCTTGTTTCAGTATATAAAACAGTTCTTTCTCCCTGGCAAAATACCGTGTCATTATCAGTAGTTAGTAATTGAGGAGCAAGGTACAAGTTGAATTCAGTTGTAGAATCAATACCGCATATATTAGTAACTTCAGCTTTATATACTCCTTCATTAATAGCAGCAAAAGATGCTATCGTAAAAGATGAAGAAGTTGCCAATGGAATAATTGTATCATTACATAACCAGCTATATACTAATGGGGAAGTTCCTGAAGCAAATACCGTAGGTTTTATTTCACTGCCTTCAGTAATAAAATCAGTAGCAGGCTGAGTAATAATTTCAGGTATTTCACTAATAGAAATATAAATCGGATTTGTTTCAATATTTCCATAATCTCCTGTAATATAGCAAGTATAACTACCTGCATCGTCAGATTCAACAGAAGCAACATAGAGTATTGAATCTTTTTCACCAGTTAAAACAACTCCGTTTTTATTCCATTGATATGTAGCAGGGTAATTAGGCGAAACAGCCAAACGTAACGAATCATCCATACAAAGTATTGGTAATCCATTTTCTGTTTCAATAGCTATGGACGGTTTAACAAATAAAGCAGCATCAGAAGTTGTATCAGAACCACAACCATTTTGAACAACACAGGTGTATATACCTTCATCAATAGGACGGAAACCGGCAAATTTTAATTGATTAGATATTTCACCAGGCATTAAAACATCATCCTTTATCCATTGATATTCTAATCCGGAACCACTAGCTCCTACAGTAACAGTGAATGAAGTTAAACTATCAATCCATGTAGTAGCTGGTTCACCAGTAATAGAAGGTGCTTCGCTAACACCGACATAAATTGCATTGGTTGACACATTTCCATAGGTTCCTGAAACTTGGCAATAGTAGCTGCCATTGTTATTACTGGAAATCGCTGGAAATATTAATGAATCATTGGTTGCTCCTGAAATCAGATTACCATTTTTATACCATTTAAAAGTTGCAGCAAAACTGGTATCAGTATATAATACCACACGTTCGCCATTACAAAATACAGAGTCATTTCCTTTGATAAATGTTTTTGGAGTTATATACAATCCTATATCCTGGGTTGAATCTAAACCGCATATATTATTAACTTTTACTCTATACAATCCTTCATTTTCCGCTGCAAATGATGAAATAGAATGCGTTGAACTATTTACTCCAGGTATTAATGTATCATTGCATATCCAGGAATAAGTATATGGAGTGGTTCCGGAGCTAACCACATTAGGATATACTTCATCTCCTTCTTCAATATAAGCTGATGCTGGCGGCGTTATAATTTCAACAGGTTCATTCACTGATATAAATATTGGACTGGTTTCTACGTTGCCGTAATCACTTGTTATAAGACAAGTATAATTTCCTTCATCACCAGGTGTAATACTGTCGATTATATGAGGTTGAGTAGTATCATCTAACATTTGTCCATTTTTATACCATAAAAAATCAACTGCAGTATAACTTGTGTGAGCATATATATTAACACTATCACCAACACATACGCTATCACTGTTTTCAATATAAATGTATGGTATTATATATAATCCAAATAATTCTGTAGAATCTTCTCCACAAGTATTTGAAGTTACTAATTTAAAATCTCCTTCCAGTGTTGTATCAAATTCAGCAAAAGATAAGGTTGCAGTTGTATTACCCACCATTGCCGTATCACTTGCGTACCATTGATAGCTCAAAGGTTCTGTACCTGTTATAGCAACTTCAATACTTACTTGACTTTCATCCGTGATAAACCTATTTTCAGGATTTGACAAGATTTTTGGTTTACTTTTTAGAATTAAATTTGCTTCATTTGATGTAATCGTACCGTATCCATTTGTTATGAGGCATGTATAAACTCCTTGATCTGTTAATGTCACAGTTGGAATAAACAAAGTATCAAAGATTTCCCCTGAAATATTTTCGCCATCCTTTTGCCATTGAAAAGTTGCTTCGTTGCTTACATTCACATACGCCATGAATGAATTTCCTTCACATACCTGCTTACTTACCGGTTGTTTTGTAATTATTGGAAGAATTCCCTGGTGTTCATATGCTCCAATATCAATAGTTCCCCCTACAACCCTTTCATTTCCATAAAAATCAGTAGAAGGTAATTCTGAAACATCGGAATATCCATTATTTATGGCCGAAGAAAAATAATTTATCTGCCAGTTTGCAGTTGAAGCACTACTTGAATATCCAGTTGTTGAATTTGGGTAAATAAAAAAGACACTATCATCATCCAAACAATTATAGCACGTATCAGATGGATTTGGAGGGTAGGCAAATGAAAATTCATCTCCAATATTGTTTCTTACAGCAATACTTGGATACTCATCATCAAATAATACTGTATTGGAATTATTTAAAGTAATAATATTATTTTCAATTAATGATCCTGCAAATACACAAGCATCACCGCTTAAATTTCTGGCTATAGTATTATTGGCAATATGAAAATTATTCCAAGTTGAATTATTAATAACAAACATATCTGTTTCATTATTAAATATTAAATTATTATATATTTTTCCTTCAGAGTTGGATGTAAAAATTAAATTTTCTTCAGATATATTATTGAAGATTTTATTGTTTGTGAAATTTATATACGATTCATTAATATAGATTATTGATGCTAATGAAATATCATCGTTTGTACAATCGTGTATTACATTATTTTTAAAATCTACTTCGCTAGAATAGGATCCTACCAATAGTTTAAATGATGAAATATTCCTAAAAGTATTATTGTTGCACTGAACTATTGAATTATCAAATTTCAAGACTGCATCAATGGTGGAAGTATTACTAAATTGCTCGAAAATACAATTTTCAATTACAATTTTATTTCTGTTGGAAACAACTATTGAAGAATCAAAGTATTCAAAATAACAATAGGAAAGTATGGCGGTATCAGTTTCAGTTGGGTCATTATTAAATATTATACCTTTCCAATTCGGGCCAGTTGCCGTATCAGTAAGAGTAAATTTTATATAATAATCTTCGCTTCCAATAGCTTTTATTGTACCATTGCATATTATTTTATTGTCACCTTCAAATATAACTGTAACACCGGGATATAGTGTTAAAGTAGCATTTTCTTCTATTGTAATATCTCCAGAAATTAAGAGAGTATCTGCAATTAAGCTTTTATCTGAACTTATATTCAATTGGAATATAGTATCTCGCTGCAGGTAATATTCATAGGCACCTATATCAATTCCTCCATTTAAAATCCTTATTGAATTATTTAGGTCGAATTCAGTATTATTTGCAGAAGTCAATCCTTTGTTAATATAATTTCCAGAATTATTATTTAACTCCCAATAATAACTGGTTCCTAATGCATCAAAACTATTTCCGGCCCCACTAGTGGAACTATAATTTGGATCCCCTTCACTAATTTCTTCCCACGCTCCCGTAAGTGTTGTCGCGTTTTCTACCAGATTATATTGATTTGCGCCAGATGGGAATCCACAATAATAAAAATTAGGCTGTATTTGCTGTTCAGTAATACAAACTTGATTATTAAGATCTCCATCTTCATTTCCGTAAAAAATAGTATTATATATTTCTCCATCAGAAGCTTTAAACATTACCGGGGCATATGTATTTGATCCATCCAGGTTGTTACTGACTGTTGAGTTTGTTATATTGCATGTGCTGTTTACGGCAGATATGGCAGATGCTGTGCTTGATCCGTTTCCATTATTTGCTACCAGGCAATTGGTTAAAGTTATGGTTGATTTATTAAGAAAAACTCCGTGTTGTGAATTATTGCATATTTTAGTATTATTGACTTCTCCTTGTGCCTGGTTAAATTCTATCCCTTTTTTATTTTTATACAATATACATTTAGACATTGTAATATCAGAAAAACCTCTTATAAATGCACCTTGCGAGTTGGCATTTTGAATTGTGTCTTCGCTAATAATCAAGATTGAAGTTACAGCATTTAATCCTTGTTCTTTACAAGTGTCTATTAAATTATTCCTTATAATACCAGATGAACTTTCTGATAGAATACCTACACCTACATCCTGAATCGAGTTGCTGTCAATAATTACATCAGAATTCCAAAGGTAAATACCATTTTTGCTCATTCCGTCTATAAAATTATTTCTAATTGTAATGCTATCAGGTCCTGTTAGTTGGAACAGACAAGTTGTTAAAGTATCGCCATTTGAATTTTCTTCGACATAAATTTCATTATTTTCAATTAATATATTTTCCCCATCCATTATATTCATATTGTAATATGCACATGTATAAAAAGTATTATTTGTAATTTTCGTATTAAATGGTCTTTCAAAATGAATATCACGGCATCCTTCTGTCCAATTACTTACACCTGAATAAAAAATGTATTTGTTATTATTCATGAATGTACATGAATCAATGGTAATATTTTCCATGGTATCAGAACTCCAGTTTGTATGAATCCCACCATAATTATTTTGAAATAATGATCTTTCAATTTTTAACCTTGATCCATCATTATATCTGATTGTTGCCGGATACTGTTCCCAACTTTGTATAAATTCAAATTTACAAAACCTGAACACAAAGGAATCTGTTGGATTGGTTGCATTATTGAGAAGTATCCCTTCCCATGCACCATCTGTATTATTATAGGAATCATGAAAACCAGTTGTATCGCTACGAGTAAATTCAATTGTATCTCCAAGGGCGCCAATAGCATTAATGATTCCGTCGATCGTTAACAGATAATGCCCGGTAAACCAAATAACGGTTCCTGGATCAATGGTTAGTTTAGCTCCGTTACTTACAGTAACATCGCCATCTACATAAACTGTATCAACAGTCCCGTTACCCCATGTTGAGTCTGAACTAATTGTGCCACTTACATGAATGGTATCTTGCGAATAAGCGTTTGTAAATAAAACAATAAACAGAATTACACTTAAAAATGATTTTATATAAGCTTGTGAATCATTTAAAAGGTGATGGTTAATTTTTTGGATTTTTGGTTTCATGGTGATGTATTTTAAATATAATTTTTATGATAAAATTATGGCAATAAAAATACAAAGTCAAGGTTTAAAACAAAATATTGACAATCATTTTGATAAATGAATATTTTATATTGATAAACTATTTAGTCTCTCCTTACGAACTCAAAACCATAGTTAATTTTTGATTTCTTGTAATTATAAAAATGTATATATGGAGAAGTTGCTGTTTTAACTTCTCCATCATTTTCTTTAAATTCCATCCAGTTGCTGCCAGCATTGCGTTAATCCTGGGTGAACTTGTTCCTTTTAAGTAATTCTGACCCATCCTATAATCGGTTTTTAGATGTCCAATCACTGGTTCTATTGCAGCACGTCTCCTAAATTTATTTCTTTTCATACGTCTTTGATATTGGCTGTCAGTTTTTCTTGCTGGCTTAGGCGTTGATATTTTTACCCCATTTATTTCTGTTTTCCCCCTTCCACCTCTATCATAGACTACCTCTTGTGGTTGATAATCCAGATTTCTTTCCATTTGGTTTAATAGGGGTTCTATTGTTTTACTATCATGCGGGTTTCCTTCAAAACTTTCAATGGCTAATATTACAAGGTTTTTGGGATTTAACATCAGCCCGGTTTTATTTCCAAATTCATACTTTTTATGTGCTTTGCCTTTGGCTATACATGCGGTAAAAGGTTTATGCAAACTGTAAATCTTATTATTGTCATTTTGCTTTTGTTTAAGTATCTCCTGGTAAAATGAAAGCTCTATTGAATACCGGGGCAGTACATCTTCAGGAAGCTTATTCTGAAGTTCCCTTACAACCCTTCCCGCAATTGTATTCAATTTTTTTTGTGCCTTTTTTGCTTTCTTTTTTCGTTTAGGATGCTCACTGTTAAAGGTGTCCCTAAGCAATTGTTTGCTTGTCCTTTTATATGATTGGCGTTGGGCAATTTTTTCTTGTTTAGCTATTTTAGCGCTATTGTCTATTATCTTTTTTGCCAGTTTTGCATCTGTTGGAAAAGTAATATTGTTTTCTTGAACTGTGGTATCTGAAAGTACCTGCTTACTTCTTGCATTTTTGCCATGTATGTCAACCGAGTATGTAAAAATCAACTCAACACCCTTTTCCCCAATACGTTTTCTAAAATGCACGAAATCGCTTGGGTCACATGGAAACTTATGCTGAAAGTGGGCTTCTCCACAAAAATATTGCATGTAAGGGTTCATAATCCATTCCCCAGCAAGTGTTTCGTCACCAAGATTATAAATCCTTTTCAACAATAAGCAACCAACCATTAGCCTAATTGGCATAGCTGGATGGCCTGTGTTGGAATAGAGATGGGAAAACGATTTCTCAAAATATTTCCAATCTATTTTATCTGATAAAAGTACTAATTCATGCCCCATGTCTATGAACTCGCTTAAAAGTGGCATAAATAAATTCTTTTGATTTTGGTTTGGTGATTTTCCTGACATTTTCTACAAGGTTTTTATTGAAAAATAAGTTTTCTCTTGCAGAATCTGTCTATTGAAAACAAAAAGTTTTCAACCTTATATTGTTAATAATCAAAATGTTAAATTCAAATTTAGGAGTAACTATTTAGAATATATTTAGAAAATAAGTTGGAGGTAAGTTGAAATAATTTATCAAAGTAGAATACATTTAAAATAGGAAGATATTTATAGAAAAAAGGCTGTTTCAGATTTCTTAAACAGCCTTTTATTTATGCTAAAATTCGAATAAATACCTATTTTATAACCGAAATCCTTTTATTTACAATTATTTCATCACTTTCAAATCTTAAAATAT
>CAZBZX010000171.1:0-8595 GCA_964496465.1 uncultured Bacteroidales bacterium | reverse complement strand
ATGCCACACAACGGTCCTCGTGTAAAATTTGGGCGGGTGTGAATCCGACAAACTTGCCTGCCTGCCGACATGCAGGTCATACTGCTACTGCCGCCCGGCTTGGTTTTGCACGATGTTAGCGACTGGTTTTATAAGTTTTCTAATTCTTTTATAATTTCAGATGGTTTATCTGCTGTTGCATCTATTATTATTCCATCTTTATCTACCAATATGTATCTAGGGAATGCTTTTGCTTTATAATCATAATTAAACTTATGATTTGTACCTCCTGTGCATAGATTAATTGTATTTAGATTTAATTCTTTCAATTTGTTTAGCCATCTTTCTTTTTCAGTGTCAACTGAAATTGAAATAAAAACAATTCCTTGATCTTTATATTCATTTACCAACTCTATCATGGCAGGCATTTCAGCAATACATGGTGCGCAAAAAGTAGCCCAACAATCAATATATACAACACTTCCTATAAAGTCAGATAACTTAACTGTTTTTCCTTTTGTATCTTCAATTTCAAACTCTGGAGCTTTATTTCCCTTTTTTAAGTTTGACCAATCAGAGTATTTATTAGTTAAATCATTCTTGAAATATAAGTTTGTATTTACAGAGAGAAAATCGTTATATATTTTATTAATATTGTCAACACCATTAAAGTTTATATATCTTCGAATTAAACGATAAGTAATATCTTCAAATATCTCAATATTTTTAAAAATCTCTTTGGCATGATTATATTTGAATTTTAAAATCTCACTAGGAGATACAATACCTGCATTCTCAGCTCTATAGTCAAGTAACGAATTTAAAGTCAATCCGTATTCTTCGAATCTATACAATGGAGCATTATTCGTTTCTATTACTTCAACAAAACTATAATAATTATAAGGTAATTTCGGTTTTTCTTTCTTTAGCAACGAATACATTCGTGGATAGATAAAGCTCTGATATATCCAAAAATAATTTATTAATTGTTTTTCATTATTTACGAAATCCTTATTCATATTTGGATTTTTACTTTTATATTCCTTTAATAGACTTAATCTAACTATTTTTATACTATCAATTTTATCTTTAAATGTATTGTATGATGAAGAAAATGTAGCAATATCAACTTTTCGAGGATTATCTAGATCTAACTCTTTAACGAGTATATTTTTCTGTTGTAGGTAATTACTTTCTTCATATCCTATACCTGATATTTTTATTTCCTTTTCCTGATTTTGTATTATATAAATACTATCTTGATTCTCAATAAATAGGTTTATCCAATTTTTAAGCTTAATATCAACATAGTCACCTTTATCAGTTTGTATTACAAATCGAAATTGCCCGTTTACTAATGAGTCATATAGAATTGTATCTTTGAGTTTTAATTCTACAGCTGATAGATTATCATCAGATACTTGTCCTGTGATTATTGTTAGTGTGTCATCTATAGATTGACAACTGATTATTAACGTTATCGTTAATATTGAAATAATTAATTTCAAAATTTTCATAATATGCTTCATTACTTTAAAACTTGACGCCAACGGTCCTCGCGTATAAATTGGGCGGGTGTTATCCCGACAAACTTGCTTGCCTGCCTGACATGCCTCCGGCAGTTAAACCGACAGGCAGGTCATACAGTTACTTCGCCCCGCCTTGATTTTACACGATGTTAGTGTTAGTGTGATTTAATTAATAATTTTAAATGTCTCATTAATATTATTTGAATAATTAATAATATTTAAAAAATATATACCACGTTTTACCTTTTTTAGCGGTATACAATAATTATTGTATAAATCATATATCTCACCATTAAAAATACATAAACCATTTATGTCATATAATGAAACCAATGATTTTCCATCTAATAATTTATTAAAATCTATTATTATATCATTTTGAAATGGAATAGGATATATTTTTATATTTAAATTACTTTCATTTATTATTGAGGTAGTATTATAGATGGAAATTGTAATCGAATCTGAATTTAAGCAATCGTTCTCATCTGTTACTTGAACCCAATATGTATAATCTCCTGGCGATAAATTAGGTCCATAAATAATACAATAATCCTCATATGAATCAGTACTCCATAAATAAGAGGAATAAACCGAATCAGATTCTAAAATTAAGTAATCAGTTATCTCGATGCTTGTATCTGCCCCTATATTAACTTTCGGTATTTGATTAAATTGAACATTAACTGTATCACTACTTATACAATTGTTAGTATCCATTACAGTTACCCAATATTTACCTGAATTGAAAACATTAATTTCTTTATTAATTGAATCATTATTCCAAGCAATAATTTTAAATTCTTGAATTTGAAGGGTTACTGTATCCCCTTCGCATGCAGAAATATCAAATCCTAGATTTATTAGCGATTTTTGTTTAAATTGAATATTTATAGTATCATTGGAAATACAATTATTTGAATCTATTCCAGTTACCCAATACTCACCTGATTTGTTGATGTTTATTGTATTGTTTTCAGAACCATTATTCCAATTAATATCATGAAGATTTTGTACCTGAAGCTTAATAGTATCCCCAATACATGATAAAATATCTTCTCCCAAATATTCTTTTATACTTTTTTTATACTTTAAAAAGACTGTCTCTGAACTAATACATCCATCAGAATGAATAAGATTAACATTAAATAAACCTTCATCCTTGGCAAATATCATTGAATCATGACTCCCATTATTCCATTTGTATCCTAAATAATTACCGTTAATTCCAATTTGTATACTATCTCCTTCACAAACATACAATGTGTCTCCTAATAAATAAGAAGTTTTTTTGAAACAGAAATTAATAGTGTCTGAAAATTGTGAGGTATTATATGAATTATCAATAGACTGAACTCTGACCACATAATTACCCTCAGGCATATTTTTATAAATAAAATTTCTGTTAGTATTCATGTTTCCATTGTTGATAGTTTTTAGTTTGTTATTAAGAGAAAAACTAGATAGTAATAAATTTGGATTAGAATTAGTCCCTATGCTTATGTTATAGCTCAAACTATTTGAATTTGTTATATCATCAGTAGCCTTATTCCAATAAAATTTTATATCATCATTAATTGCAAAAATATCTATACTATCTGGCGGACTAGGATTATTATTAATTATTTCAGATTTGTTCTCATATATGTATGTTACTTCCATATCGCCGTAATAATAAATTCTCCCATAATACAAAATATCTAGATCTCCATCATTATCAAAATCACCAAGAGAAGCACCACCTTCCTTTGAGTCTGTTATATCATGATATAATGAGCTAAAAGTATTGTCTTTATTATTTATATATATCTGTAGCTCATCAAAGCTACTTCCTGTGCCATAATCAAGAATATCAAAATAACCATCGTTATTAATGTCTCCTAATTCAAGTGTATTCCAAAATACACCAACATTATTTATTTTAAAAGCTTCATCGAAATTAAAATTCCCTTCGTTTATATAAATATAAATGTCAGAATTCATATCAGCAGATGATAGAAAATCATCTGTACTTCCTGTAAAAACAATATCATAGTTTCCATCTTGATTTATATCTCCAACAGCTAAATTTACATAATTCAATTGCGGTAATTCTATATTAATTTTCTGAAATGAAAAATCACCTAAATTTTTATATAGCTCAAATTTAAAATCATCCCTTGTTGACATAGCAATTATTACATCTTTTAATCCATCATTATCAAAATCGGCCCACTTTGCAGAATTTTTAGTAAAATTACCTCTTGAACCTTCTATTAAATTAATATTAATAATAGCCTTTTCGAAGGTTTCATCACCGTTATTTTTATATATGCCCAAATCAAATTCATTAGTTGAATCAATTCCTTGATAATAAATATCAAGATAACCATCATTGTTAATATCAACCCACTCTAAATAACAGCTTCTAAGATAAGGGAGAGTATGTGTAATTTCAACTAAATTAGTATCATTAATATTTTTATAGATTTTAGTTATGTTATCTTCAGAAAATCCACTTGTTGTTCCTGCATAAATCAAATCAAGAGTACCATTATTATCAAAATCACCCCAAGACATATCTCCATATATTACTCTTGGGATTAAAGTTATATTTGTCTCTACAAAGCTATTGTCTCCGTAGTTTTTATATAATTCTGCATGAGTAAAATCGCCTCCAAAATCTACTCCAGTTACAAAAACATCCAAATATCCATCTGAATTATAATCACACCATGATGCAAAACCGAGATATCCGCCTTTTAAATCTAGATCAGATAATCTTTCGAAACTTTGCGAAAAGATCAACGAGCTAATTATACTTAAATACAATACATTAATTATTTTTTTCATTTTTATAGGTTTTATTTATTTAGTCTTAATCACATTAACACTAACGGTTCCCGCGTAAAAATTGGGCGGGCGTATGGCTGACAAACTTGTCAGTCTGTAGACCGTTTAATTTTTTTGTTTACTTGTCATACCGCCAGCAGCCCCCGCCTTGTTTTTAGGCAGTGCTATGCACTGGGTATTTCAATAGTTTTATTTCACCAATTGTCTTTAGAATTTTATTATTTTTCTAATTTCTATTCCATCACTACATTTTATTTTGGTTATATAAAGCCCACAACTTAAATTATTTAAATTTAGTTGTGTTATGGAGGTTTTCAAAATAAAACTTTGAAGCAAATATCCTCTTGAATTTAATAATTCTACTTGTACGTTTTTATAGTTCAAAAATTCTATATATATGTAGTCGTTAAATGGATTTGGGTAAACTCTGATAATATTTTTGGCACCAGCCTTTTGATAACCAATAGAAGTATAAAGTTGGCACTTATTAAAAAACTTCCAAATTTCTTCTGAATAAGAGATATCGTTTTTTGGCTTTAATAACCAGACATGACCTGCATCATTTATCTTAAATAGTTCTACTTCGGTATTTTGTTGACCATTTGGGTAAACAAAATGTTCTACTGTATAACCATCATTGGCTAAATCGGGAAGATCGGAATGTATGGCTGTTGTATCGCAATAGTTGTTGTCCACCCAAAAATGAATAAGTGAATCTGTGTTAATGCCAAAAACATTAGTATAGTATGACGGATCGTTAGTTCCCATAAAATGTGCAATAGGTATAGGCCTTTCAGGGTTACAACGGGTTATTCCTTGCCCTATTGTTCCTCCTGCAGAAGCAAAAGCTGCAATTTTTTTGTTAGATTCGCAAGCCATCCGTTGTGTCATGAGACCTCCCATTGAGAATCCACACATATATACCCGTGAAGCATTTACAGAGTAATTTGCAAGGACAGTGTCTATTAATGCATTTAAAAACCCAACATCATTAATATTGTCGTTGGGGTAATGTCCATTCCATAGTACACCTGAGTTCCAACAATTACCGTCTTTAGGGTCAGATAATGCCTGTGGAATCAGCACTAAAAAATTAGCTGTGTCAGCAATTAAATTCATACCTATACTGCTAAAGTTGGTCATGTTGTCTCCTAAACCATGCAAAGTAATTACTAACGAAACAGGATTTGTTGGATTATATATTGGTGGAACATATATCCTATATTCTCTTAGGTTTGTTTCAAACGTAAATGACTTGTCGAACCATTGAGCCTTTATTTGAAAGATAGATATAACAGTTACAAATGCAACAAAAATGGATTTTACTTTCATATGTAATTATTAACAATTATAATTAAATTAAATCGAATTCTTTTATACCTTGTGCATAACTGTCCTCGTGTAAAATTTGGGCGGGTGTGAACCCGACAAACTTGCCTGCCTGACGGCAGACAGGTCATACTGATATTGCACCCCGCCTTGATTTTACACGATGTTAGCAACTGGCCTTTTTTATCTTCTATTGTCAAATATAACCAATCTTTTCAATCGAAGAACTACCCTTTCAAAGTGCAGTGGTAAGAGAAGGGCAGACAAGCTTTTTTGCCGCCTTTGGATTGTGCGGCTGACTTGAGCCAGGTGGCAAATGTGCCTAGATGCGAAGAGATGGGCGCGAGGGCTTGAACGAACTTTACTTGTATTTCTAATCTCACTGCGTTTTTATTAATCATCTCAATAGGTTTAGGATATATCTTAGCGAAAACAGGATTTTATTTTTGTTATTGTTTCAATAGATGTTTGTTAAGCATAGATAATAATGAACCGTATTTTAAAGGTTTGCTTATATAGTCGATGCAGCCTGCATCAAGTGCTTTTTGTCTCTCGTCAGACGAAGCATAGGCGGTTTGTGCAATAATTTTCATATTGCTGTTTTGCTGTTTTATTTGGCGTGTAACTTCATAGCCATCCAAGTCGAGCAGCCGAATGTCCATCAATATCAAGTCGATTGTTTGCGATGTTGCTATTTGAACAGCTTCACTACCGTATGCGGTATGCAGGATTCTCAATCCTGTTTCGGATAAAATTTCGTTAATATATTCGACATTGTTAAAATCATCTTCTACCAAAAGAATAATTTTGTCTGTGAAATTGTATCCTTCGGGCTCTTCGGTAACTATGGATACATGGGGCATGGATTGTATTTTTTTATAGGGCAATGTAAAAGAAAATGTACTGCCTTTTTCGGGTTTGGATTCGAGTATTATTTCGCCATCCAGTAAACCCACCAAACCTTTTACTATTGACAACCCTAAGCCTGTGCCTTTAATCGCTTGGTTAGCACCTTGGTTTAATTGTGCAAAACGCTCAAAAACTACCTTTTGTTTATCGAGAGGTATACCAATACCTGTGTCTGATACATAAAAGACGAGGTTTTGATTGCTATCTAATTTACACCCACCTTCAATCTTACCTTCGTTGGTGAATTTAAAGGCGTTGCTGATAAGGTTTATGAATATTTGTTTCAATTTAACTTTGTCGACAAGAATTACATTTTCTGACGGGGCGCTAAGCGATTGTAAGCTAAACTTTATTTGTTGTTTACCAGTAAGTTTTTGCTGTTCTTTAAATAAAGAGGTAAGCTCCGTAAATAATTCATTTAATTTACATGCTTCCAAATTAATAGACAGTTGTCCTGATTCAATTTTGGCAATATCGAGAATATCGTTAATAATATCGAGCAAAACGTTACAACTTTGGTTTATAATATCAGAAAATTTTTCGATTTTGGGTTTATTATTATAATTTTTGACCAATAATCCAGAGAAGCCCATAATGGCATTCATGGGGGTGCGTATCTCGTGGCTTATATTTTGGAGAAAGGCTGTTTTAAGACGGTCACTTTCTTCGGCTTTTTCTTTGGCTTTTTGTAATTCTTCGTTTTTTTCTTGAAGTAAAAGTTCAGACTGCTTGCGTTCGGTGATATCGACAGAGATGCCGAATGTGCCAATAATTTTTTCATCTTTGTCAAGTAGGGGAAACTTGGACGTTATAACCCATGTATTGGGTAAATCAGCCCAGGTTTCCTTTTCTTCCATGCTAAACGGCTGCCCTGTCCGAATAATTGCCTGTTCGTCATCGTATGCCTGTTGAGCATGTTCCGCTGTGAAAAAGTCAAAGTCGGTTTTACCAACGGCCTGTTCCGGATCACTCAGTCCAAATAATTTGGCTTGCGCATTGTTGATCCTTATAAACCGACTTTCACAATCTTTAAAGTAAATTCGATTAGGGACGTTGTTCATTAGTGCATTCATAAGGTACTGTTCATATTTCAGTGCATCTTCAACCTGCTTGCGCTCGGTGATGTCAACCATAGTGCCAACCAGCTCAACCGGTCTAGCATTTTCATCACAAATAACTCTTAGCACATCAAGCATCCAAAGATATGTTCCGTCTTTGTGTTGAAAGCGATACTCATGCGAATGATTTTTTGTTTCCAAAATATTTGTCAGACCTTCAAATATTCTGTCCTTATCTAGAGGGTGAATATGGTCAGCCCAGAATTCCGGATATGAGAGAAATTCATCAACAGTATATCCAAGATACTTTTTTATATTTTCGCTTATTGAGGTAGCCGGAAAATTTTCTAATATATCACATGAATAGATAATTGCTGCACTGGATGAAATCATGAATTGCAAATGTTCTTCGCTTTTTTTTAATTTTTGTTCTGCCTCCTTGAGCTTGGTGAAATCTTTATTTGAAAAATCTTTCAAGGAATCATACTTTTTCTGCAATTCCTGTAACTCTTTTATTAGTTCTTCTTTGGTTTTATCATTGTAATTCATAAAGTCTTTATTTAAAATAATTTCATGAGTTTAAAAAAATTTGATTTTACAGTTTCATAATATAGATTTGCCTTTCTATAAAGTTAAGGTGCAAATCGTTAAAAAGCAATTTTAAAAAGAGGATATTGAAATAAATTTTAAAATGATACTTTATCAAGGTGTAAAGCTTTATCCACAGAGATAGTACAGGGGCAAAAAAGCAATGTATGGCAGCGACGGGACGATTGCAGGGATGGGCTGCCATACTCTGCTTTTGTGCGTGGGCGTATTTATTTTTTACTTTTTTTTTTGCTGTAAATTATCACCGTTGAGAATTTTTTCAGGCTTATTGCTAACGGTCCTCGTGTAAAATTTGGACGGGAGTGTACCCCAGCTTATCAATCCGTTTATATTTTAAATTTATATTTTTC
>CAZBZX010000170.1:0-8597 GCA_964496465.1 uncultured Bacteroidales bacterium | reverse complement strand
TTATTAATTCATAATCCCCATCATCGATTGCTCTATATATTTGAAAATCATTATTTTCGTTTATCCATGCGTCAAAGTTATTCCATGAAAGTTCAATGGTTGAGCCAGAAATTTTATGTAAAAGCACTATATTATTTGCATAGGTTGATACCACATCAGTAATTATCTCATTGCATTTATAAGCATCAACGTAATATTTATATTTTTTCGTATCATTTATAGTATTATCAATATATGTAAAAGTATGTTTGGTGTATGTCGAATCTTCCCATATTGTTTCTTTTACGTCATCTAATTCTCTAATTAATTTAAATTCAGTTGTTTCAGATAAACTATCAATAGAAAATTGTAAACGTAAAGTATTTTCAGCGTCTATTAGAGCGAAATCAGCTTTTATATATTCAGGAAAAATGGGAATTGGGTTTGCTAATAAAACTGGATTTGAGACTGTATATAACTCACTGTTATCTATATTAATGGCCCGTATCCAAAAATAAGTTGAATCCCTTGGGATTGAATACTCATCCCAAAATGTTGAATCACAAAGTACTCCGGCACTTTTAGTTGGTTTGAATGTAGTAAATTTAACAAACTGGTAATAATCAATTCCAGATCCATCATTTTGCCAACCATCATAATCAGTCCAGCTAAAATGCATAACTTCTTCACAATCGTCCACATTAACTGTTAAAAGGATGTTCTTATGAATTTCAGAACCCCATGGTTCATCGGGAGGAATTAAAGCTCTAACTCTATATCCATATACATTATTGTTTGCATTAACTGTTGTGTCAACAAATTCATTAATGATTTTAGCCACGGTGCCTATTAATTTATTCGGTAAAATATCTCCTGGATCCATCCTGTATATTTCATATTCTGTCAATTTAGGATCCTGACTATGCGTCCATACTATTCTAATATGCCCTTTTACATTATAAACTGTTACCTTATTTATTTTGGGGTAATAATTATCCGGAACTGTTTGCCCAAAAACAATGATTTGAGAGAAAATCAGATAAAACAATATGGTATTTAAAAATTTCATTATTTATTAAGTCTATATCAAAATTGTAAATTTTATATATTTGACTTTCAATCGTTTTACTGTAAAAATAAAATCATGTTTCAATTAAAGTAATCTTAACTTATAATATTAACGCAATATATACATAAATTATTCCAAAATCATTATTCAAATTAAGGCTATTCTTTTTAAATTAATAATTAAATAAGATATAAAGTTAAAATAGCAAATAGCCTGTAATTATTGTACTCTAAACAACCAAAGGTATAATTTTCTTGATGTTAATAGAAATATTTTTAAATAATACCATTTATAAAGCTCAATATTGATAATTTTCTAAATTAATCGTTAATTGCAATGATTTGTAATCCATGAATTTATTTAATAATATTATACCTCTTAATTTTTAGTGTAAGATGAATGTAAATACCATATTAGGGCATATAGCAAATTGGAGGCTAAAACGGAAAATTACAGATAAGCAACTTATTATTTTTTTAAGCATATTTATTGGAATTTTAGCCGGTTTTGCTGCTGTTATAATTAAAAATGGGGTGTATTTAATAAGAAGTATGCTTACTGAAGAATTTTCATTTGAGTTACATAATTATTTATATTTTATTTATCCTACTGTAGGAATATTTGCTACTATTGTATTTTGTAAATATATTATAAAACATAGAGTTAGGCATGGAATACCAAGTGTTTTACATTCAATTTCTAAAGCACAAGGTATAATCAAAAGACACAATTTATTTTCGTCTGTAATAACCAGCTGGCTTACGGTTGGGTTTGGTGGTTCGGTTGGATTGGAAGGCCCTACTGTTGCAACAGGAGCAGCTATTGGCTCAAATATTGGCAGAATATTTAATTTAAATTACAAACAAATTACGCTTTTACTAGGTTGTGCAAGTGCGGGCGCAATGTCAGCAATATTTAAAGCCCCAATTGCAGCTGTCATTTTTGCCCTGGAAGTAATTATGCTTGATCTAACAATGTCTTCAATTGTCCCGTTATTAATTTCTTCTGCTACTGCAGCTTTAACTTCTTATATTTTTCTCGGACAGGATGTATTGTATTCGTTTGATATTCTGGAAAAATTCACATTTGTCGATACACCTTTCTATATTTTATTAGGTGTAATTACAGGATTGGTTTCAGTTTATTTTATACGTATGTATAAGTATTTGTCTTCTATATTTGAGAGAATTAATAAATGGAGAATACGTTTATTAATTGGAGGATCAATTTTAGGTACACTAGTATTTGTTTTTCCATCATTGTATGGGGAGGGTTATAGTGCTATAAATCAATGCTTACATGGCGATATTTCATATCTATTTGACAATACGTCATTTCATGAATTGAAAAGTAGTTTTCTTGCGGTTGTTATTTTTTTATTTATTGTTATCATATTAAAAGTAGTTGCTACTACTATAACATTTGGAAGTGGCGGTGTAGGTGGTATTTTTGCACCTGCTTTATTTGTCGGGGCAAATACGGGATTATTGTTTGCCAAACTTTCAAATCATTTTAATTTCCCTATTTCTGAGAGAAATTTTGCTTTAGTTGGTATGGGAGGGTTGATTTCTGGAGTAATTCATGCTCCGTTAACTGCCATGTTTTTAATTGCTGAGATTACGAGTGGATATGATTTATTTATGCCATTAATGATAACCTCCACTATTTCATACGCAATTATGAAGGTATTCGAGAAAAATTCCGTTTATACTTATCAATTAGCAGAGAGGGGAGAATTAATTACCCACGATAAGGACAAATCAACATTTGTATTAATGAATATTGACGAATTAATTGAAACTGATTTTGAAGTTGTTCATCCAAGTGCAAAATTTAAGGATTTAATTCAAGCTGTCTCTAAATCAAAACGAAATGTATTTCCTATTGTAAATGAGGATGGAATGATGGCTGGAATTTTAACTCTTAATGATATCAGGCATATTATGTTTAAACCTGAACTATATGACACTACTGAAATAAGTCGAATAATGTATTTTCCAGAGGTATATGTTAGTTATTATGATACGTTGGAACAAATTGCTGATAAAATTGAATCGTCCGGAAGATACAATGTTCCTGTCCTTAGAGATGGCAAATACCTGGGATTTGTTTCACGAGCAAAAGTATTTTCCGCTTATCGAAAATTGATTAAAGATTTTTCTGAAGAATAAATTTCAGATATTTCTATTTTGTATTATTTGTAATTAACTTTGCCCGCCTGATTTTAAACCTTACAATTTATTATTTTTATAAATGGATTTATTTAAATACATAAAGAAGATTTTGCTTTGGAGATCGAGGAACTTAAATCATAGGAAATATATCCTTATTTTAAGTTTAATTTCTGGCACTATTGGGGGGTTAGCGGCTGTAATCCTTAAAAATGCTGTTCATTATACAAATTATTTATTAACACACGGGTTGAATGAGTCAAATGCAAGTATTTGGTATTTTGCATACCCAATTATAGGCATTTTAATTACTGTAATTTTTATTAAGTTATTTGTAAAAGATAATATTGGACATGGCGTAAGCAGGATACTATATGCCATCTCAAAAAATAAAAGCTATTTAAAATCTCATAATAATTATAGCTCTATGATTGCCAGTACAATGACTATTGGATTTGGTGGATCAGTGGGATTAGAGGCCCCAATTGTTTTAACTGGGGCATCAATTGGTTCAAGTATTGGAAGATTATTGAAACTAAATTACCGAAATACTACTCTATTAATTGGATGCGGAGTTGCCGGAGCTATTGCCGGAATTTTTAAGGCGCCAATAACCGGAGTTATTTTTGGACTTGAGGTATTGATGTTGGATTTATCCATGTGGTCAATTATTCCGCTATTAATTTCGGGTGTTAGTGGGGCATTAATTGCGAATTTTTTATTAGGAAAGGATGTAATCTTTTCATTTACATTGAACGAAACATCTTATCTAAACAACATTCATTGGTTTATCTTATTAGGCATAATTACAGGCTTGATTTCAGTATTCTTTACCAGAACAACAAATTTTATTGAAGATAAATTTAGTCAATTTAACAAATGGTATTATAAGATTGCGGTTGGAGGTTTAATTTTAAGTTTATTAATATTTTTATTCCCTCCTTTATATGGAGAAGGTTATACAACATTAATTACTCTTTTAAAAGGGAATGGTACTGACTTAGCAAATACAAGTATTTTTTATAATCTTAAAAGTCATTTTTGGGTATTTACCGGATATTTAATTCTGGTCATGTTTTTTAAGGTAATTGCAATGGCTTCTACAACGGCAGCAGGCGGTGTTGGTGGAATTTTTGCCCCGACATTATTTGTGGGAGGTGTTGCCGGGTATGTTTTTGCGAGAATTTTAAATATCTTTAATTTTATAAATGTATCGGAAAAGAATTTTGCCCTGGTAGGTATGGCTGGAATGATGGCAGGGGTTATGCATGCCCCTTTAACAGCTATATTTTTAATTGCTGAAATTACGGGAGGTTATGGATTATTTATTCCTTTAATTGCCGCCTCAACTGTATCTTTTATAACAATAATGGCTTTTGAACCTCATTCAATCTACACCCATCATTTGGCTGAAAGAGGTGAATTACTGACACATGATAAAGATCAATCTGCCTTTATTTTAATGAATATTGATGATCTGATTGAAAAAGATTTTAATAAAGTACATCCTGATGCTTCCTTAAGGCAATTAGTGGAAGTTTTTTCCAAATCAAAACGAAATGTTTTCCCTATTGTTGATGATGAGGATAATATGGTTGGAGTGCTAACGTTGAATGATATTAGAGAAATTATGCTTAAGCATGAGCTATATGATAAAGTTAAAGTAAGCAGTATTATGTATTTTCCTGAAGTTTATGTTAGCTATAATGATACTTTAAGCCAGATTGCTGAGAAAATTGAGGAATCGGGCAGGTATAATGTGCCGGTTTTAAAAGATGGCAAATACATGGGATTTGTTTCCAGGGCTAAGGTTTTCACTGCCTACCGTAAATTAATTAAGGATTTTTCGGAAGAATAAATTAATATTAACAATTAGTTCACAATCATTTTATTAGTCTTTTATAAACGTTAAATTTGAAAACAAAATATCACATAAAAAACAATCAATATGAACAAAGATAAATTAGTATTTGATATTATTGAAAGAGAACATCAAAGACAGTTAAGAGGTATAGAATTAATTGCTTCCGAAAATTTTGTAAGCGACCAGGTAATGCAGGCCATGGGAACATGGCTAACTAATAAATATGCTGAAGGTTATTCGGGAAAAAGATATTATGGTGGTTGCGAACATATCGATGAGGTGGAAACGCTGGCCATTGAAAGATTAAAAAAGTTGTTTGATGCTGAATGGGCAAATGTACAACCTCATTCCGGCGCACAGGCAAATGCTGCTGTATTATTAACTGTAATGAATCCAGGAGATACTTTTTTAGGCTTGGATTTATCACATGGAGGGCATCTTTCACATGGTTCACCAGTAAACAGTTCCGGGATTCTTTATAGACCAATTGCGTATACTGTAAAGGAAGATACCGGATTAGTTGATTATGATTTAATGGAAAAATTAGCGTTGGAACATAAACCTAAAATGATTATTGGAGGGGCTTCTGCCTACTCACGCGACTGGGATTATGAACGAATGAGAGCAATTTCTGATAAAATAGGAGCAATTTTAATGATCGATATGGCCCACCCTGCTGGTTTAATTGCAGCCGGATTATTGAAAAACCCATTAAAACACGCACATATAGTTACTTCAACTACTCATAAAACCCTTAGGGGACCGAGGGGTGGAATTATTTTAATTGGAAAAGATTTTGAAAATCCATGGGGAATAAAAACGAAAAAAGGTGAGATTCGGATGATGTCAGCATTAATTGATTCTGCTGTATTTCCTGGTATACAAGGTGGACCTCTTGAACATATAATAGCCTCAAAAGCAGTAGCATTTGGAGAAGCCTTAACACAGGAATTTAAAGATTATCAGGTACAAGTACAAAAGAATGCAAAAGTGATGGCTGATAAATTTACTGAACTTGGATATAAAGTAGTGTCTGGGGGAACAGATAATCATTCTATGTTGATAGACCTAAGAACTAAATTACCTGAAGTAACTGGAAAAATTGCTCAGATTGCTTTAGAAGAAGCTGATATTACTGTGAATAAAAATATGGTTCCATTTGATAATCGTTCACCATTTCTTACATCTGGATTGCGTGTTGGTACACCTGCTATTTCTACCCGAGGGGTTAAAGAAGATGTAATTATTACTATTGTTGAATTGATTGATAAGGTATTAACTAACATTGAAAATAAAGAAATAATTCAAGAAGTAAAAGGGACTGTAAATAGCTTAATGAAGAAATTTCCTTTGTTTGCTTAATTATCCATTTTAGATATGTCTTTTTACCAGTATTTATTAGTAATAGGTGCTGGGATCGTTGCTGGTTTTATTAATACATTAGCTGGCAGCGGTTCTTTATTAACACTTCCTATATTAATTTTTTTAGGCTTGCCGGCTAACATTGCAAACGGTACCAACCGCATTGCAATTTTATTTCAAAGCATTGTTTCTGTAACAAGTTTTAAAAGTCAAAAAATACTGGATGTAAAACAAGGTGTTTGGCTGGCAATACCTGCTGTTGTTGGCTCGCTTGCCGGAGCACAAATGGCTGTAAATATTAATGAAAATTTAATGGAGAAATGCATTGCAGGCCTTTTAATATTTATGTTCTTTATTATTCTTTACAAACCTGAAAGATGGATTAAGGGAAAAGCCGGATTTATTCAAACAAAACCTTCTTTTATTCAAGTATTCGTATTTTTTGGTATTGGTTTTTACGGTGGATTTATCCAGGCTGGAGTTGGTATTTTTTTACTGGCAGGGCTTGTTTTTACTGTTGGAACTGATCTGGTTAAATCTAATGGATTAAAGAATTTTATTGTTTTAGCCTATTCTCCATTTGCACTGGCAGTATTTATTATAAATAAGCAAGTAAATTGGGAAATGGGCTTAGTGCTAGCTGCCGGTAATATGATTGGCGCTTATGTGGCATCGAAAGTAGCTGTATCATGGGGCCCGAAATTTATCCGTATTATATTATTAATAGCCATTTTCCTTTCAGCAGCCAAATTGCTCGGTATTTTTGATTTTCTTTCTACTTTATTTAACTAAAGCCATTTTTTTACAAATTGAATTTTATCCACTTTTTAACTAAAATTTTGTTTCAAAACAATTCTATAAATAATTATATACATTAATTAACTTTGCAGATTGAATTTAAATAGAAATGAGTAAAGGAAAAGTATTGTTAGCCATGAGTGGAGGACTTGATAGTTCAATGGCAGCTATTTTATTGCAGGAGCAAGGTTACGAGTTAATTGGCGCAACCTATAGGCCTTGGGATTCTATTTCCAATGCCTGCATGGAGAAAGAAACTGGTTGTTGTTCTGTTGATGCTATTTTTGAAGCAAAAAATATGGCTGAAAAGCTGGGGTTCCCTCATTATATTATCGATTTTCGAAAAGAGTTCAGGAAAACGGTGATTGAAAATTTTATTGATGAATACTTAAATGCACGTACTCCTAATCCTTGTATTTTATGCAATGCTTATATAAAATGGGGCGACTTACTAGCGAAAGCTGATGAGTTAGGATGTGAATTTGTGGCTACTGGTCATTATGCAAAAGTTAAAACTGAAAATGGGAAATTTTTTATTTCAAAAGGCATTGACGATTCTAAAGACCAGAGTTATTTTCTTTGGATGCTATCTCAGGAGAATTTAAAACGGACATTGTTCCCTTTAGGCATTTATTTAAAAGATGATATTAGAAAAATGGCAAAAGAAAGAAGTTTTGAAAAAATTGCCAGTAAGCGAGAAAGCCAGGAAATATGTTTTATTCCAGATAATGATTACCGCCGGTTTTTAAAAGAAGAAGCTCCTGATAAAATAAATAATATTGGTGCAGGTAATTTTATTTCAACATCAGGAAGTGTCCTAGGTAAACACAAAGGGTATCCTTTTTATACTATAGGGCAAAGGAAAGGATTAGAAGTGGCAGCTGGTTATCCCTTATATGTTGTGGAGATAAATAAAAATACGAATGAAGTAATCCTGGGAAATAAAGATGAATTAAACCGGAAAGAGATGTGGGTTGATCAATTTATGTTAACTAAATATGATGATCTGCCTTCTAATATTGAAGTTTCAACAAAAATAAGGTATCGGAATAAAGGCCACCAAAGCCGGTTAAATATAATTGATGGTAAACTTAAAGTAGAGTTTTACGAAAATGTTTCTGCCATAGCTCCTGGGCAGTCAGCTGTTTTTTATGAAGGAGATGATTTAATTGGTGGCGGAATAATTGGTAAATAACGTGAGTTTGTTAAAATGTCTGAATTTTATTTGCCCCGTCCTTTAGGGACGGAGGATATGAAGAAAATTAATTATTAATGCGAATTAAGGATTAAAAATTATTTTTAATAAACAACATTTAGCTTGTTGCTTGGTCCTGGTTTCTGGTTTTTCATGAAT
>CAZBZX010000169.1:0-8610 GCA_964496465.1 uncultured Bacteroidales bacterium | reverse complement strand
GAAGCGACTAGTCAATCAGCACACGCAGTTATTCCAAGTGCTAACAAGTCTGGCTGAACGGAGATCCTGCACACGCGGGATGGCAGTTCTAGGAGCGTAGCCATGGAACAGACAAGCAAGTTTAGGTGGATTGGCGGCTCACTGCGCACCAAGCTCGTCCTATTCTTCCTATCACTCTCTCTCTTGCCGCTGATTGTAGTTGGGCTTCTGACGTTCCGGCAGGCACAGGCTTCCCTGCATCAGGAGGCCTTCAACAAGCTGATCGCTGTACGCAATCTCAAAGCAAAGCAGATCGAGACGTACTTCCGCCAAGTGGAGCAGGATGTCCGACTTGCCTCCAAGGACCGTCGGGTGATCGAGGCACTGAACCACATGGGAAGCGCAATGGAACTGGATCTGAGAGAGTCCTGGGACCCTGAAGGTGGTCAGAGCCGTGCGCAACAGATCCGCGCAGCATTTCTTGGCAAGCCTGCTAAGAGCAGTGACGCAAGCGGAGACAACAGCGTCGTGCGAGCTTACAGTAGCTTTCACAGCGCATCCTACTCCTACTTTGATGAGCTAACGCGGGTCAAGGGGTATGATGACATCTTCCTGATAACACGCGAAGGAGTTGTGGCCTATAGCTACCAAAAGCGGGGCGAGTTCGGAACAAACCTGACAGAGTGGCCATACAGTGAGAGCGTGTTGGCGGATGTTTTCCGGCATCTGACTGAGGATGCCGATCTAGATGAGGTGCAAATCACAGACTATGTAGCTTACCCCCCAGCCGGAGATACGCCGATCAGCTTTGTGGCCACCCCCGTAAAGGCATTCTACGATGAGAACCCAGGAGGCATCCTCGTCTATGCCCTCAATCTAGATCAGATCAACGGGATTATGCAGGACTATACCGGCCTGGGAGAATCGGGTGAGACCTACCTTGTCGGCACGGACCAAACAACGCGCTCTACTCTGCGTTTCACTATGCAGGATGACTTGCTCGAGCGGGTAATCAACACGTCTTCTGCAAGGCAAGGCTTGGCTGGCCGAGATGGTGTAGAGATCAGCCAGAACTATGATGGCGATCTTGTGCTTAGCGCATATCAGCCGCTGAGCATCGACCAAGTGAGATGGGTCCTTCTGGCCGAGATGAGCCGCAAAGAGGCCTTCAGAGCTGCTGATCGCCTTGCGCTTGTAGCGTGTGTAGCTATAGTGGCAGCGGCTGCTCTGGTTGTCGGTACTGGTTTTGCCATTGCGTGCAGCATTTCCAATCCATTGGTTTCGCTGAGTCAGATAGCGGCAAGGGTTGTTGACGGCGAAGCACCCCAGGAGATCAACGTGAGAGCGCATGATGAGATAGGGGTGTTGGCTGATGCCTTGCGCGCCCTGGATGAAGGCCGGCGGCTGGCTCAAGAAGCGAATCAGCTGAAAAGCCGCTTCCTCTCAATGGTGAGCCACGAGTTGCGCACACCGCTGCACCTACTTGTGGGCTTGAGTGAGATGTTACTTAGGGAACCGGTAGGCGATAGGCCACCGCTGCCAGAACCGTATCGTGAGGATCTTGCCCGTATCCATGTCGGCGCGCGGCAGCTCGATGGGCTGATTCAGGACGTACTAGACCTGACCCAGACCCAGGTAGGTGAGCTCAAGCTAGCAACAGTGCCGCTCAATCTGAGAGACGTGCTGCACGCTGTGGACCTTGTGGGTAGCCAGATCGCAAGTGAGAAAGGGCTGGAGTGGCGGATAGAGGCGCCTGAGCGACTGCCCTGGGTGCGTGCCGACCGCACACGCCTACAGCAAGTCATGCTGAATCTCGTCAATAATGCGGTCAAGTTCACGGCGAGAGGAAAGGTGGAACTAAGGATCGAGCCAGGTTGCGGCGACGTAAGGGTCCTGGTTAGTGATACGGGCCTCGGCGTTCCTGTAGAGGAGCAAGATGCCATCTTTGACGAGTTCCGTCAGTCGGAGCGCACCATAACGCGCGGCTATGGTGGACTAGGATTGGGCTTGGCAATCTGTCGTCGGCTGATAGAGCTTCACGGTGGTACCATCGGGGTCCACTCCTCTGGTGAGGAAGGAGCCGGGTCGACCTTCTTCTTTGTCTTGCCCACCATCGATGGCCCAGAGATTGATCAATGCAGGACGGCTACCCATCAAGAGACGGTGTTGCTTCTAACACAACGGCTTGACAACGGGGCGTATGTGAGGAAACACCTGGCCCAGGAAGGATTCGAGGTCGGGGTGGTTGCTGTGGACGGTACTCTGGACTTTCTTAATCAGTTGCAGGCTAGGCCGCCTGGAGCTGTGATACTGGACTTCGAGCCTGCTTCCGATCTTGGCTGGCGAGTGATGAGGGCGCTGAAAGAGGCTCCTGCGACGCAGCAGATCCCTGTGCTGTTTTACTGGCAGTTGCAGGAGCGGGGAAAAGCCACGATGTTGGATTTGGGCTACCTCACCAAGCCGCTGGAGCCCCCGGCGCTGGAGCGAGTTCTGGCAGGTCGGGGCCTGAACCGAGAAGATGGTCGAGGGGGACAAACAATCCTAGTAGTAGACGATGAACCAGGTATCCTACAGATGCATCGGCGCCTTGTGCAAGCCCAGCTGCCCAATTGTCGTGTACTCAGTGCCTCCAATGGTCGGTCGGCTCTGGAGATGATAGGCCGTGACAAACCAGACTTGGTGTTGCTTGACCTGATTATGCCCGAGCTAGATGGCTTCGGCGTCCTGCGCGCAATGCAGGAGGACAGTGAGATGCGCAACATTCCAGTGATCGTGCTGACGGCACAAAGCCTGAGCGAGACGGACATGGGTCGCCTCACTCAAGGTGTGGCAACGGTGCTAAGCAAGGGAGTCTTTGATCCCGAGGAGACGCTACGGCATATTGAGGAAGCACTGATGCGTACGGGCCGACTATGGGATGAAAGCCAGCGAGCGGTACGCAGGAGTATGGCGTACATCCATGAGCACTATCCAGAACCGCTCACGCAGACCGACTTGGCCGATCACGTTGGTATGAGTGAACGTCACTTGCGCAGGTGTTTCCGCAAGGAGCTATACATTACACCGACAGCCTATCTGAATCGCTATCGAATAGCGCGTGCCAAGGAGTTGCTGGATACGCAGGACTGGACCATCACAGAAGTCGGACTTGCGGTCGGGTTCTCAAGCGCCTCGCATTTCAGTCGTGCATTCAAGAGCCAGACAGGGGTACCGCCCAGTCTCTATCAAAGCAAGGAGCACTTGCAGGCTGGCCTTCAGCCGACAATCTGATATCCAGAATAGTGGGTGGACAGACGGTCTGGCCTTCAGGAGCAGGAATGTGTCCGAAAGAGACAAGGACATGTCCGGAAAGAGCATGCGCTGCTGGCGATGGCATGGTACGATCGTTCGTGGAGCAGGAGTCATTAGCACCGTGTTGTGTGCTATCATACCAGCAGTCAGAGCAGCAGACGCATGGCGAAAACGTTGCTGATTGTGGAGGCAAATCCACATTTGGGTTACCTTCTCCGGCGCTATGCGGAGGAAAGCGGCTTCATAGCAAGGAATGTCTACGAAACTGAGGAGCTTTTTGGATTGGTATGTCGCGCCAAGCCGGCGGCGATCGTTCTGGGTGCTGATTTCCCAGAGATGGGGCGCGGGAATATCCTGTGCAAACTGGGAACTGAACCGTCTACATGTGATATACCCGTGATCATGTGCTCGTCGGAGCAAGACCCGGGGATCAGGCTGTATGAAGGAGTAGTAGCCGGGCATGTGGACAAAGCGATGACGTACGCGGACTTTGTTCTGGCGCTAGAGAGCGCAGGGATTGAGCCGTGATGACGGCCGCAAGTGAGAAGTCTAGGACTGTGAGGTTGCAGAAAATGGAAGGGATCTCGTCCTATAAGCCTCAACGGGTGACTGACAACGGTGTGAGAGGAGGCGTAGTCTGCGTATTAGTAAAAACGGAAATGGTGAGGATAGCCTGATACGTCTCGCCGATATGGCGCAGCAAAGGAGGAAAGAACCGATGGGTGCAAAAGAGTACAAACCCATTAGCCGCAGGCAGTTCCTGCATGTGGCCACGGCGACAGCCGCTGGGGTTGTTGTGGCAGCCTGCCAACCGCAGACAGTCGTAGTCGAAAAAGAAGTCCCCGTGACTCAGGTGGTCAAGGAGACGGTGAAAGAGACGGTCGTTGTCGAAGGGACCCCGAAAGTCGTCGAGAAAGAAGTAACTAAGGTTGTCGAGAAGGTCGTGACCCCAACGCCAGTTGTGGTTGAGAATCCGCTGGAGGCACCTACACTGGCCGAGCAGGTCGGGGCAGGTACATTACCCGCTGTGGAGGAGCGCCTTCCTACTACGCCAGTCGTGATCGTGCCCTATGAGTCGATAGGGCAGTATGGTGGCACACTCCGCACACGCCTGATCGCGAACCGAACGTATCAGGCTCGGACTTGCTGGGGACCGGAAGGCATGTTGCGTGTCGGGTGGGATAGCAGTACCATCGAACCAAACATCCTCGAGAGCTGGGAGTACTCTGACGATGGCCTGACGTTCACTATGCATCTGCGGCCGGGGATGAAGTGGTCCGACGGGGAACCGTTTAGCGCTGAGGACGTCCAGTTCTGGTACGACGACATCGCACTGAATGAGGAGCTAAGCCCCAGTCCTCCCCAGATGATAAGGCCAGGGGGTGAAGTGGGCGGGTTCAGCAAAGTGGACGACTTTGCTGCGCAGATCAAGTTCGCCGTGCCACCGGGGATCCTGCGTAACTACCTCGCTTTCTCCGATGGCATAACCATGGTGGCGCGAATGGCAAAGCACTACTTCGCCCAGTTCCACGGCGACTATGCGCCCGCAGCGGAGCTACAGGCCAAGGTCCAGGAGGGCAACTTTGAGAATTGGGCGCAGTTACTGAATGCGCGCGGAGCACATGCCTACGGCATGCCCACCACGTATCTCGAGATGCCGACCCTGTTGACGTGCAAACTGCAGAAACCACTGGCGGACAACCTATGGGTGGTAGATAGGAACCCATTCTACTGGAAGGTCGACACAGAGGGAAGCCAACTGCCATACATCAATGATGTCATTGCGACAAACGTGGAGAATCCCGAGGTGGCCAACGCGATGTTGGCTGCCGGCGAGCTCAACTTTGTCAACTATGACACGGATCTGTCCGCCTATACTCTCTACCAAGCCAACGCCGACAGGGGTCACTACAAGGTCTTTCTGTACAACCAGAGCCTTGGCTCAGCAGAAGTCCTGATGCTCAACCACACCGTGGACGACCCAGTCCTGCGCGAGATCTTCAGCGATGTGCGCTTCAAGAAAGCATTGTCCTACGCTATGGATCGAGCAACCATGAGTAGAGTCATGTACTACGGACTTGGCGAACCGGTGGGACCCCATCATATGATTCCAGCTTCCAGCCTGTACGACAGAGAAGAGGCCACGCTATACAGCGAATACGATCCCGACATGGCCAATCAACTGCTCGATGAGATGGGACTCACCGAGAAGGATGGCGATGGCTTCAGGCTGCGCCCGGACGGCGAGCAGCTGGTGCTGCGCCTTGACTACATGTCTCCGCATGTACAAAATGAACAGGCAGCACAGTTATGGCAGGAGTTTTATACTGCTGTCGGTATCAAGTTTGAGCCGAAGCCTACGGCACGTGACCTACTGAACGCGATGATCGGCAACAACGAGGTACAGGTCGGTATGTGGCAGGGCGGCGGCGGCTGCAGCGATGTCCGGTTCCCAACCGGACCTTTCTTCTGGGTGCCCTACACCAACAACATGTGGGCGAACTGGGGAACTCAATGGGGTAGGTATAACGCGACGAGTGGGGAGGAAGGCGAGGAGCCGCCACCACATGTGGCGCGGGTATATCAGGCATGGCTCGAACTACAGGAGACCGTTGACCAAGAAAAGTATCAGGCTTTGGGCCGGGAGATCCTACACGCCAACGCCGAGAACCTGTGGGCCATTGGCACCTTGGGCAAAGTACCACTTCCCGTGATCGTAGGGGACAACTTCAGGAACTACCCCAAGGAAGGATATGTGGGGATGGACTGGATGAACACGGCTCAATACCACATCGAGCAGACGTACTTTGAGGGCGGTGAGTGGACAGGCGAACCGAGCTAGTTTTCTGGGTGGTTCGGGCTGTGTGATAGGAGGGGAGACTTGGCTCTCCCCTCCTACTCATAAGAGAAGCAGAGGCGTTATGCTGCAATATCTAGTGCGTCGCTTGGGAGAGATGGTCCTCACCCTTGTGCTTATCAGTATCATTGCCTTTGCAGTGATCCAGTTGCCTCCTGGAACATTCCTGGATCACTATGTTGCTGCACGAGCCGGGGGGGAGACCGTGGAGCAGGCCGAGCTGGAGGCTCTGACGAAACGGTTCGCCTTGGACCGACCGATCCATGAGCGTTATCTCAGATGGGTTTCGGGCATGATTCTAAGGGGGGACTTTGGTCAATCGTTTGAGCATGAGAGGCCCGTCGTGGATCTCATAAAGGAGCGACTGCCCCTGACCGTGGCAGTCGCCTTTCCCACGACCCTTTTCGTATATCTCATAGCCATTCCCATCGGCATCCATTCCGCTCTGCATCAGTACTCGACGTCAGACTATGTGTTTTCACTGTTGGGCTTCGTGGGGCTGGCCGTTCCGAACTTCCTATTCGCGATCATACTGATCTACCTGAGCGACAAGTACTTTGGTGGCAATGTAGGAGGGTTGTTCTCAACGAAGTACGAGCTGGCTCCTTGGTCATGGGGCAAGTTCGTGGACATGCTCAAGAATCTCTGGATCCCGATCTTGGTGGTTGGAACGGGCGGAACTGCGGGCACGATCCGGGTCATGCGCGGGATGCTACTGGATGAACTAAGCCAGCCCTATGTCGTGACAGCCCGGGCTAAGGGACTGCCAGAAATGAGGTTGGTGTACAAGTACCCGGTGCGAATCGCACTCAGCCCTGTGTTAAGTACGATCGGCTATGTCCTGCCAAACATGATCTCGGGAACTACGATCGTGTCGATTGTTCTGAACCTACCTACGACAGGCCCCCTGCTGCTGGGCGCCCTTCTTGCGCAGGACATGTTTCTGGCCGGATCGTTCATCATGCTGCTCAGTACGCTCACCGTCATTGGTACTTTCCTGTCGGATCTGCTCTTGGCATGGGCCGATCCGCGGATCCGGCTGGGCTAGGTAGCATCACATGAGCTACAGATGGAGTGTCAAGTGAAGCACAATGCCCCCCCTTCCTCTGCCGAGTACACTGCACCTAGCACTGGAAACTCGGCCGAGTACGGTTCGACTGAGAGTAGGCGGGACGCTGGAGCATCAGCGACACAGACCTCACCCGTCGTTGGACCGGTTCGTCTGATGTGGTGGAAGTTCCGGCGCCACAGACTGGCGGTCTTGTCAACTATCTTGCTGGCCCTGGCCTACCTTGTGGCCGCCTTGGCTGGCTTTGTGGCCCCGTATGCATCAACAACTAGGTCGCAAGATCTCTATGCACCACCGCAGCGAATTCGGTTCCTCGGTGCTAGCGGTCGGTTTCATCTACGTCCCTTCGTCTATGGGCTAATACTGAATCGGGATCCCAAGACTTGGCAACCGATCTATACGCCTGATACAGAACAGATTCACCCTCTGTACTTCTGCGTCACCGGGGACTCGTACAAGCTCTTTGGTCTCTTCAGAAGCCGTGTCCACCTTTTCGGCGTCCAGACTGGTGAGATTCACCTGGCTGGCACAGATGCCCTCGGTCTAGACCTGTTCAGTCGTCTAGTCTATGGTGCTCAGATATCACTGTCGGTCGGCCTGATTTCGGTGGTGCTCAGTCTTGGCCTTGGCCTACTGCTCGGAGGCATATCAGGACTCTATGGCGGATTGGCGGATAGCATCATTCAGCGCCTGATCGAGACGCTCCGTGCCATACCCAGCATTCCACTCTGGATGGGCTTAGCTGCAGCGATTCCACGGGACTGGACGTCCGTGCAGCAGTACTTTGCCATTCTTGCTGTACTGTCGCTGATCTCTTGGACAGGAGTCGCGCGAGTGGCTCGGGGCAGGTTTCTGGCAATCCGAGAGCAAGACTTCATTATGGCCGCTCAGTTGTACGGATGCAGTCAGTGGCGGGTCATCGGACGCCATCTCATCCCCAGTATCATGAGTTACATCATTGTCAGGCTCACTTTGTCTATCCCTGGTATTATTCTGGGCGAGACTGCGCTAAGCTTTCTTGGAATTGGCCTTCGTCCACCTGTTGTCAGTTGGGGCGTTCTCCTTCAAGCAGCACAGAAGTATATGGTCATCTCCTTCTATCCTTGGTTGTGGATCGGCCCAGCTCTCTGTGTTGTTCTGATCGTCATTGCCTTCAACTTTGTTGGCGACGGCGCTAGGGACGCAGCGGACCCGTTCTCACACTGACAAGCACATTATCCCGCGTTTTCGCTTACCCTGAACCGAACGGCGCCAAGCTTCATGCCGGGCAGAGGTACTCATATGTCTAGCTTGGCACCAGAAGCTTGGTGTCGGGGCAAGCACGTGATCCCCGACCGCGTGAGCCACAACTGGCCGCACGATTTGCATTGGCAGCAGCTTGAGGAAGAGGCTGAAGTAGAGCTTCGTCAAGCTA
>CAZBZX010000168.1:0-8646 GCA_964496465.1 uncultured Bacteroidales bacterium | reverse complement strand
AATTGGGCTTTTGCTAGTTTAATGTCTGTAATATCTTTTGTTATTACGAAAGTTCCAATTAGGTCACCTTTTTTATTGGCAAATGGCATTCTTGATGTAGAACCCCAGCTAATTGCTCCATCTTTCCAAACTAATTTTTCTTCAATATTTAGCATAGGTTTACCTTTTTTCAATAACTCCAATTCTTCCTTTTTAGCTTTATCGGCATGTTCTTTGGTAAAGAAGTCATAATCAGATTTACCAATAATATCAGTCGGATCAGTAATCCCATGTCTTTCAGCTTTTACTTTATTAACCCTTCTGAACTTACCTTCTTTATCTTTAAATGAAATTCTATCAGGTAAATTATTCATCAACGTATTAAACATGGAACTTTCCCACATAAGTAATTCCTGTTTATTCATCAATTCTTCCTGTGTTGTTTGTAATTCTTCAATATATTGTTTGAGTTCTTCTTCGCTTTGCTCCAATAACTTAGCTTGTTCGTTTGCCTTAATTTCCATATTTTTAATTTCGGTCACAGTCTTTGATATACCAAATGTTCCAATAATTTTTCCTTCATTATCTATTAACGGCATTTTAGTGGTATCAACCCAATTCTCAGTACCATCATCAAAAGTTTCTTTTTCTATTAAACCAATAATTGGTTTTCCAGTTTTAATTATATTCATCTCATCATCAAAAGCTTGTTGTGCATGTTCTTTCGAGAAGAAATCAAAATCCTGCTTTCCGTATACTTCATCAAAACTTTTTGCATTAAATAAACCAAGCATATTCGTGCTTATTCGTAAAAAACGGCTTTCAAGATCCTTGAAATAAATATTATCAGGAATATTATCCATCATGCAATCCATTAAAGCTTTTTCTTTTTCTATTTCATGCTTTGCTTCAAGAAGTTCATTATTTTGTTTTTCAATTTCAACCTGTAATTCTTTTACGTCAGTTATATCGAACTGAATTCCAAGCAAGCCGGTTTGATCCATGTAATGAATATAAAATGGCATTTTAACGGTTTTTAAGTATTGATCAGTATTATTTACAAATTCTTTTTGTTCAAAATGTTTTGCTTTTCCTGATTTGATTATATCCTGTTCTTCCTTCCATAATTTTTGAGCTAGTTCCAGATCATCAGCAAAGAAATCTAAGTCACTTTTACCTATTAATTCTTCAGCAGTAGAGTTATGAGCCTGGAGTACCTGATTATTTACGAGTATCATTTTTCCATCCTTATCTTTCAAGAATACTTTTCCAGGTATTTGATTTAATATATCTGTTAATGTTTTTTGATGAGCCTCAATAGTTTCAAACATTTCTTTTGATTTTCTTTCATCTTCCTCTTTCAATTGTTGAAGCTCGTCATTTTTATTACGTGATTCTTCAAGCAATTTTTCTACTTGCAATTCTTGTTTCTTGGTTTCTGAAACATCGTTCGAAATATTTAATACCTTATAAGCTTTACCATCGTTATTTATAATAGGTGCAAAAGTTTGGTTTAGCCAAACTTCTTTTCCTTCAATGGTAAGTTTCTCAACAATTTTAACAATTTCGTTCGCTTTAGCGGAGTTCCATATTTGAGTAATTTTATCAGAGCTAATTCCAGCTGATGCTGCTATATCTTTATATTGTCTTGTTACTAATTGATCTTTCGATATATCGAATATTTTTGCAAATGAATCATTTGCAGAGATAATATTTCCTTCCATATCAAATTCAGCAACCAACAAGGAAGCATTTAGTGCAGCAAGAATTCCACCCATTTCTGCTTCTTTTCTGGCTGATTCTTCCTGTGTGGCTTGCAGTTCTTCTAAATTTTGGCGCATTTCTTCTTCCTGGGAAGCTAGTTCTTCAGCCTGATGTTTTGATTCTTCTAATAGTTTTGCAGTACGTAAATTAATTTTAACGCTTGATATAGTAGAAGCAATCGATTCCCCAATTTTTTCAACAAACGATACTTTATAATCGTCGAATTCTTTAAATGAAGCTAATTCAATAACACCATATACTTCATCATTTAATAATAAAGGAACAATTAACAAACTTCGTGGATTTTCTTTACCTAAACCACTGGTAATTGTTATATAATCATCGGGAATTTCAGTCATATGAATAGTCTCAGCTTCAAGCACACACCTTCCAATTAATCCTTCTCCAAATTTCACTTTCTTTTGCAAATATTTTCTTCTGTCATAAGCATAACAAGCAATTAATTCAATTAATTTTTCATTTTCTGCATTATCATCATCATTAATAACAAATATTCCCCCTTGATTTGCATCAATGTATTTTACCAGGCTGCTTATAATATTGTATCCGAACTCTTCCAGATCGTTGGTAGATTGGCGTAAAATGTCACCAAATTTCGCTATCCCTTCCGTCGACCAGCTTTGTTTTGAATCCTCTATTTTTCTTTTTTCTTCTTCCTCTCTGGCTTCTATTAAACTTTCTCTCATATTAATTAATGATTCTCCTAGAATATCTTTATCACCAAGCCTTTCATATTTTGCTTCAAGTTTACCTTTACCAATTTCATTTGCAAATCTTGCTGTTTTATTTAATCCATCAATTAATGAGTTTACTGACAATGAAATTTCTCCAATTTCATCTTTAGTATCTATTGTCAATTTAAAAGCATCATCAATATCACCAATAGCTAAAGATTTTAATAATTTTGAAGTTTTAGATAATGGTTTTGATATATTTCCCGTTACGTACCATAATATTATGCTGATTAATAAAATTATAATGATTCCAATGACTAATATTGTATTTATCCCTTTTTTAATAGAACTATAAACTTCATTTAGTGGACTGATATTTAATATTGCCCAGTTAGTTTCAATATTTTCTGTTAGTGAAGGAGTTAATAAATAAAACATTTGGTTCTTCTCAAATGAAATAAAATTACTTGATTTAATATTACTCACAATATACCTTGCATCTTCATCATTATTGATTAGTTCTGAAATATTTTTCAGAATATTTTTATTAGCAGAATGAGATAATATTTTTCCATTATCTGATAATACCATAATTGAATTATCCTGATTATTATTAGATGTTGTAGCTTTATTTAAAACACTAATGGGTATTTCAACGCCTAAAATTCCAATAAATTCTGCGTTTTTATATAAAGGTAAAGCATAACAAAAAACTTCTGCTACTTTATAATTCTCGTCTTTAAACATTGATTCACCAGGTTGTAGTATTTTGCCTTTACCGGCAATTTTCATTTTATAAAATAAATTTTCAGTATCTTCTTCAAGTGAATCAAGAATGCCCTTCTGACTTTTAACATTTCCTTCACTTTTGTAAAAATAACTTTTTGTCCGGCCATATGGTTTATTCCAGTTTTCATTAGAAAAATCGAGTTCCCATGACACCCATGCAGCATATATATTATCATCTTTTTTAACAAAACTTCTCAAAATATCATCAAATGATTCAATTAATTGATTGGAAGGTAGGTTTTTTAAACCATCAAATACATTGACTAATGAGGCAGATTTATTATAGGATTCGTTTAATATTGTATTTAGCTTTATAGCCTGTGCTTTACATACTAACTGTATTTCATCTTTAGTAACTGATAATTTTTCTTTCTTGGATACTGTCGATGAATATATTAAAGTAAATACAAGTATTATAATTGCTGAAACAATAAAATACGTCAGCAATTTACTTCGAATTGAAAATTTAAATTTCATAAAATTTCCTCCCAATTATGATTTTTTTATCTTAGCTTACAATTTTAATAAAAATAAGGTTTTTTTTATACAAAAATTCAAATAATATTAACTAATTCATAAATTTAAGTTGAATAAAAAGATTATCTTTTGTTATTTTGGGGCGCAAATAATAAAACTTAAATATAATGAAATTACTAGAAGGAAAAACAGCACTTGTTACTGGCGGTGCCAGAGGGATTGGTAAGGCGATATGTTTAAAACTAGCTGAAAATGGGGCAAATATTGCATTTACCGATATACTGGAAGATGATAATTTTAAATCAACTACTGTAGAAATTGAAAAACTAAATGTAAAAGTTAAAGGGTATGTTTCAGATGCCAGTGATTATGAAGGAACCCAAAATGTAGTTAATGAAGTTGTAAAAGATTTTGAAGGTGTCGATATTCTTGTAAATAATGCTGGTATTACCAGAGATGGAGCCCTTAAAAGAATGACAGAAGAACAATGGGACATTGTTTTAAATGTTAATTTAAAATCGGTATTTAATTTTACAAAAGCTATACAACCTGTATTATGGAAAAAAGGTGGAGGTAGTATCATTAATATGAGTTCAGTAGTAGGTGTTAGTGGAAATGCCAACCAAGCCAATTATTCTGCCTCAAAAGCTGGGATTATTGGATTTACAAAATCAGTTGCAAAGGAATTAGGCGTAAGGGGAATTAGATGCAATGCCATTGCCCCAGGATTTATTATAACTGAAATGACTGATAAATTGCCAGAGGAAGTTAAGGCAAATTGGGCCCAAAATATTCCATTAAGACGGGGTGGAACCCCCGAAGATGTAGCTAATGCTACTTTATTTCTTGCTTCTGATTTATCTTCTTATGTTAGCGGTCAAACAATTAATGTTTGTGGAGGAATGAATACTTAAATCAGTAAGCAGTAATCAGGAAAATTCGGGAGTAAGCGAAATTTTATTGTAGTGATTGTGTTTTTACTAATCCTGAATATTCCTAAGCAGTAAGCAGTAAACAGTAGGCAATGATAAATTGGTAACTGTTTACTGTGAGCTGGAGCCTGATTTAAATTTTCACTCCAACAATTGTTATATCATCCCGTTGCTCTTCTTTTTGCTGATGCTTTTTTAATTCCTTTTCCAGTATTTCTTTTTGGGTTGCTAAATCTTCGTTTTTAATTTTATTTAGTATTTGTATAAAAGTTATGGTGCCAATTTTACTTCTGTCAGGAGCATTTTGATCAATATAACCATCAGACATTAAATATATAATATCGCCTTTGTTTAGAGTTACGTCCTGGTTTTCGTAAAATAATTTACTTCTTTTAGCCCTTAGCCCTCCAATAGATTTTCTGCTACCACTTATCCTGTTAACTTCATTTTCGTTTTGTTTGCTATAGTATAATGGATTCTTTGCCCCCGAAAATACAACATCAACCATATTATTATTTTTGTTTTCGATCCTGCATAAACAGGCATCCATGCCATCGTTATTGCTTGTTTCGTCTTGCTTAAGAGCAATCTGGACACCAACATTCAGGAATTCGAGAATTTGAGCCGGATTATATATTTTTTTCTCATTTACCACTTCATTTAATATCCTGTTGCCAATTAGCGACATAAAAGCGCCCGGAACGCCATGACCCGTACAATCGATAACCGCTATAAATAAATATTCGGTATTTTCGGTTTTTGCAGTTGTAAACCAGTAAAAATCACCAGAAACTATGTCTTTTGGTTTAAAAATAACAAACGTTTCAATATATTTATCCAACGTTCTTTTTGCTGGTAATATTGAATTTTGTATAGTTTTTGCATATTCAATGCTGCTTTTTATATTGAAATTTTGTTTATTTACAATTTCATATACATGTGCATTATCAAGCGCTATTGATATATATGAGGCCAGACTTTGTAAATTTGCCAAATCATTTTGAGAATAGGCGTTTTGCCGGGCGCTGTTTATAGTAATAATCCCAATCGTATTTTCCTCAACAACTAATGGTAATACAATCATTGATTTAGGTTTTATAGAAGTTTGAATGATGGGCTTTTGATTGATGTAGTTTTTATATTCTTGTTCAAGATCATTGATAAAAACTTCTTTTCTATTTTTTAAGCACCAGATAGATAAGCTATTATCGTTATTCGTAGTCCTTTGAAAATAGGGTATTTTTTTTCCATATTCAAAAAAAGAATGAAATTCAATAATCTCTTTCTGTTTATTATAAAGCCCTATACCAAAGGCAGAAGTATCCATTAGTGAATGGACATATTCATATATCATATCATTTATAGCATCAATATTAAGTGTTGCCGTAACTTTTTGCCCAAATTCACTTAATACATGCATGTTTTTATATGCTTTTTCTATTTGTACATTTCTGTCTTCCAGGGCATCTCTTTGGGTCAGTAACTCTTCAGATTGTTGCTGGATTTCTTCGTTTTGGGCTAAAATTTCTTCTTGCTTCTCTTTCAATTCATAATTGGCTTCTATAAGTTCAGAGGTGCGTTTTTCAACCTGTTTTTCAAGTTCTTCCTGTCGCTGTTTCATTATATTAATACGTAAAATATAAAATGTTACAGCGCTTCCAATAATCAATAACCCAAGTGATATCCTAAACCACCATGTTCCCCACCATGGTGGCAAAATGATTATTTTTATTGACGTTCCTTCTTCATTCCAAATGCCATCGTTATTTGATGCTTTTACCCTAAAAACATATTCGCCGGGATCTAAATTTGTATAAGTAGCTTCACGTTTAGAGCCTATATAATTCCATTCTTTCTCAAAACCTTCCATTATATAGGCATACTGATTTTTTTCACTTAAAATGTAGTTTAAAGCAATAAACTCAAATGAAAAAACAGATTGACTGTGATTAAGTATTAATTCTTTTGTTTGAGATATATGTTTTTTTAAAGGAGAACCTTTAATCCCAATTTTTACAGGTTTATTAAAAAGTGAAAAATTTGTAATATGAACAGGTGGTATATAATTATTTTCTTTTATGCTATCTGGGTGAAAAACATTAAAACCATTAAGGCCACCGAAATACATTTCCCCTGTGGTAGATTTATAACTTGACCAGAAATTAAAAACCATATCTTGTAATCCATCTTGAGTTGTGTAGTTTTTAAAACTCAATTTCAATATTCCATCTGAATTATAAATTTCTGCTTTTGATAATCCATTATTTGTACTTATCCATAAATTACCTTGATTATCTTCTTTAATAGCTTTAATTGTATTATCAGGTAATCCATCATCTTTAGAAAATGAATAGAAAATTTCATTCTCATAATCAAATAAGCATAAACCGTTATCACCCGTGCCAATCCATAACCTATTTTCGCTATCTTCGCAAAGTGCATAAATTAAGTCAGAACTAATTGATCCGGAAATCCCTTTTTTATGAACATAAACTTTTATATCATTTGTATTCAAATTTAAATTTAATAATCCCATTCCTTGTGTTCCTATCCATAAATTACCTTTAGTATCTCTCAATAAATCCATAATTGAAACTGATGAAGCTAACTCACCAGTCGAATCTTTTAAAGGTATTTGTTCAAATTCACTTGTTTCTTTGTTATATGCAAAAAGACCTGTATTAAAGCTTCCTATCCAGATTTCCCCTTTTGTATCCCTGTAGATTTTAAAAATGGCATTACTTCCGGGTACAAATTTGCTTACATTTGCATATTTCTTTTTTAAAATGATTTCTTTACCTGAAATTTTAAAATAATTTAAACCACCTTGCCACATTCCAACCCACAAACCACCATCTAAATCTGTTTCAACAGCTAAAACTTTATCATTTGTTAATGTGTTTTTTAAATTTTCAGGATCGCTTCGATAATTGCCAAAGGTTTTATCTTTCGGATTAAAATAATTAATTCCTCCGCCATCAGTACTTATCCACATATTCCCGTTTAAATCTTCAGTAAAACTTGTAACGGATGTTCCTTTTAAAGAATTATCAGAATTTTCTTCTTGTTTGTAATGAATAAATTTATCAAGCCTCTTATCAAAAATGCTAACACCACCTCCCCAACATGACATCCAAATAATTCCATCTTTGCTTTTATAAATTTCCAGAAAATCATTGCTAACTATCGACCTACTCGATTCAGATGCTTTGTAATGACTAAAATTATTTGTATTAGAATTATAAACATTTAAACCTCCACCATTGGTTCCTATAAATAATCTAACGTCATTATTATATAATAAACCAAAAACAGTATTATTTGATAATGAATTTTTTACATTTTGATCACTTTTATAGCGTGTAAAACTATTTTGTTTAAAATCCACTTTCATTAAACCACTATCATTTGTACCAAACCAATAATTCTTTTTATCATCAATAGTAAAACAAGATATTCCATTGCCTAAATTCAAATCTTTATTTCTACTATCATATAAAGTAATTTTTTTAGTGTCAAGTTTATATTTCAGAATTCCTTTTGAAATTGAAACAAACCAAACATTGCCTTCGTCATCCTGGTATATATTATTGCATCTATCAAATGGCGTATCGTATAATTCATTAAAATAAGGATATAATAATTTCTTGTCTAAATCTGCTAAATAAAGCTGATGTTCAGAGCCAATCCAAAAGTTATTGCTGTCATCTCTAAATATAGCTTTCACATTTAAATTAATATATTTACCTGTAGTATCGTGGAAAATATAATTTATAAAAATGTCATTATCAAAATCATATCTGCTTAATCCATTGATTAATCCAATCCACAAATTATTGTATTTATCCTCGTATAAATCATAAACATATTGTCCGCCTAAGGAAGTTGTGTCTTTACTATTAAATTTGAAAATCTCGAAATCAATTCCGCTGTACCTGTTTAAGCCATCAACTGTACCAATCCACATATAACCCATATGGTCTTGGTAACAACAAGTCACATCTCCACTC
>CAZBZX010000167.1:0-8732 GCA_964496465.1 uncultured Bacteroidales bacterium | reverse complement strand
AAAGAAACCATTTGATTTTTTCCATTGGGGTGTTTATAATTTCAGCGATTTATATAAATCTGTTACCTTCAAATAGTGAAAGTCAATCGATTAATTTGGCTTATATTCATTTACCTTTGATGTTGTGGTGCATATATGGCTTGATTTATATAAACAATGATCTAAAGGATAAATCAAAACGCATTGACTATATAAAATATAATGGCGATTTAGCAATTTTAGGCGCAATAATTCTTATTGCAGGAATGGCTTTAACAGGAATAACGCTGGGATTATTTTCAGCCATTGAAATTAATATAGAACGTTTTTACATAGATTATATAGTAATTTGCGGACTTGTTTCAGCTCCAATTGTTACCTCGTACATTATTAAAAATTATCCATTAGTAACAAATAAAATTGCTCCGATAATAGCTAATTTTTTTAGTCCCCTTGTTTTAATAACATTAATCATTTACTTGATTAGCATTTTTATAGCGGGTAAGGATCCATATAATGACAGGGATTTCTTGTTGATTTTCAATATCATGTTATTGGGTGTAATGGGTATAATTGTTTTTTCAGTCACTGAAACATCAATAAATAAAAAGCAGCGATTTAATGAAATGACACTTTTTATGCTATCAATTATTACTCTTATTATTGATTTAATTGCACTATCTGCAATTCTTTATAGACTTGGAGAGTACGGGTTTACACCAAACAGAACAGCAGTTCTTGGGTCAAACTTGTTAATTTTTGGAAATTTAATTCTTATTATGATTGATTTATTTAAAGTGAACTTTAGAAACAACGAGATTAAGCAAGTTGAATTAACAATTTCAAAATATCTACCAATATATGCGTTGTGGACTATCCTAATAGTTTTTGGATTTCCTTTAATATTTGGGATAAAGTAAAAATTGAACCACACTTAAATTAGCATAAAAACAGGATTGAATGAGTTAACAAAACGATGAGTATAAATTATACAACAACCAATATTCCCTCTTATAGATAAATAATATATTTCACATCCTGTTTTATTCTTTTTAAGCAATAAATTGTCCATTTCAGTATTATTATTTTCAAAAATCAAGATGTTGTGTTTATTTTTGTAATAATGAATTCAATAATTCCTTTAAAAAAGCTTTTTCGTATAGCTATTTATACATCTACTGGGATTGGTATAATAACGGTGGGGCCAGTATATATAATCGGTATTATTTTAGGAAATATTAGCACAACGAATTTAATCCTGATTAAACTTTTAAGTTCATCTGTTGTTGGAATTAGTTTTTTTGTTTTTTTATTCTGGGTAATTAACATCGCTCTTTTAAAATATCTAAATAAAAGAATTCTATCCCATAAGAAACAAAATATCAGATATATATTAAGTTATCTCGTATGTTTTTTATTAATGTTTTCTATACGTTTAATTACAAATCCTATTATTAATGATCCTGAAAAGACACAAAAAATCATTAATTGGAAAATAAAAGAATTTGGAATAAATCCTGAAAATATTGATTATTTGCAGTATAACAACTTGGTTTTTCAACTATTGATAATGATCTTCGTAGTATTTTCTATCAATACTGTTGTTATAATTATACAAGATTTAGTTTTACTCATCGATAAAAAAGCAAAAATAGAACTTGAAAACACCCAGTTAAAGATAAAAAATATTGAAGCTGCCAATCAAAAACTTAAACAGCAGTTACAACCTCATTTTTTGTTTAATTCACTCAACGTATTAAAAACATTAATTAGGAAACAACCAGATAATGCAGAAGCCTATCTTAAGAGGCTTTCCGATTTTTTAAGGGCATCTGTGTCATTTGATAATGCTAATACGGTGAAGTTTGAAGAAGAACTAAAATTAAGTTTAGATTATATTGAGATGCAAAAAATAAGATTCAAGGAGGCTATTCATTTTCAGGTAAGTATTCCTGAGAAGATAAAAGGTGGGTTTTTACCTGTATTTTCAATTCAATTACTTCTTGAAAATGCAATAAAACACAATGCTTTTACAATTGAGTCCCCATTGACTATTAAATTATTTTATAAGGATGACTGGATTACAGTAAGCAATAATATCCAGCAAAAATTTGTTGAAGAACCATCTCCAGGAATGGGTTTAGTAAACCTTTCCGAAAGATATAAAATTATTTCTGGCGATGAAATTAATATTCAATCGAATGATATAGATTTTTCAGTAAGCGTTAAAGTATTATCAAATGAGAATTGTAATCATTGAAGATGAAAAATTAACAGCTGATGATTTGTCCGAAACTATTTTAAAAATAGTCCCGGATGCGCAGGTTATTGCTTTTTTATATTCAGTTAGTTCGGCTATTGAATGGTTTAAGATAAATGAACAGCCAGATTTAATCTTTAGCGATATTCAACTCGGTGATGGATTGTGCTTTGAAATTTTTAAAACAATTTCCATTAATACTCCTGTTATTTTTTGTACAGCGTATGATGAATATGCATTAAAAGCTTTTGATGCAAATGGGATAGATTATATTTTAAAACCGTTTGATGAAAAAACTATTGAATCAGCATTTCAAAAATATAATAATTTAAAAAGTAAATTCACCGGGAATAATATTAACCTCGATCAAATTATTCAATTATTTAAGAATAAAAAGAAACAATCTAAAGGCTCTATCCTTGTTTATAAGCAAGATAAAATACTTCCGGTCAGGTTTGATGATATTGCTTTTTTTTATATAGAAAACGAGATTACCCACCTGATTACTTTTGATAATAAAAGCTACACAATAAATAAAACTATTGAAAGTATTGAAGAAATTACCTCTGATTATTTTTATAGGGTTAACAGGCAATTTCTTATTAACCGTAAAGCCATCAAAGAAGCATCCCAGTATTTCGCCCGTAAGCTTTCGTTAACCCTTACTATTCCTTACAAAGAAACCATTACCGTTAGCAAGAATAAAGTCCCTGGGTTTTTAAAATGGTTGTCTGATCATTAACTTTTCCTACAGGTAATTTAGCCCTTCAATTTGTCCGCTTCAGGTAAATTTTCCTTTTATCAGTAAAAGATTCAGTGCAACTTTACTCTGTAATTCAAATGCCTGAAGTCAGGCAAATAAAATTTAAATATTATGGATACAATAATTAGAACTGAGAAACTGACCAAAAAATTCAAAGATGTATTGGCGGTTTCAGAAATGTCCCTGAATGTAAATAAAGGTGAAATCTATGGTTTTTTAGGACTTAATGGGGCAGGAAAAACTACTACAATCAGGATGTTACTTGGAATGATTTCACCAAATAAAGGTGAGGCATTTATTAAAGGTGAAAAAGTGCATGCGGGCAATACCGGATTATGGAAGGAAATTGGCTACCTGGTTGAAATGCCATATTCATATCCAAATCTTACAGTAAAAGAAAACCTTGAAATAATAAGGCAGTTAAGGTTTATTGATGATAAAAATGCTGTGGATTTAATAATGGATAAACTTAAGCTTATTGAATATGCAAATAGGAAATCCAAAAATTTATCACTTGGTAATGCCCAGCGGCTTGGGGTTGCTAAAGCATTAATTCATAATCCCGATATTCTGATTTTAGATGAACCTTCAAATGGTTTTGATCCAGCTGGAATATTAGAAATGAGGGAGCTATTTACTGACCTTGCTAAAAATTATGGTGTTACTATTTTTATATCAAGCCACATTCTTGGCGAAATATCAAAATTCGCAAACCGGATCGGAATTATACACAAAGGGACTTTAATTCAGGAATTAAATACACACCAGTTGGATCAACTCTGTCAAAAGCGTTTAAAAGTTAACACAAGGAATAATAATCTAGCAATGGAAGTATTGCATCAAAATGGCATTAAAGCTCAGGAAACATTAGATAAAATGCTTGAAATTAAAAGCATGGATATTATCAATAACCCTGAATCGGTTGCAACTCTTCTTGTTAATAATAATGTACCACCTTCGATGTTGAATGTAGTTGAAGAAAATTTAGAATCTTATTTTTTAAGAACAATTAAAAATAATTAGTTGAAAGGAGACAAAAAATGAAAAGTATAATAGTAAATATTTGGGTAGAAAGCCTTAAAGTAAGAAAATCAAAAGTGTTTTGGCTTTCGATAATATTTTTTGTGTTTGTATCATTTATGATGGGATTAATTATGTTTGTACAAATACATCCTGAAATATCTCAAAAATTCGGCATGATTGGTACAAAAGCAACTATGTTAAGGTTTGGGGAACCAAATTGGAATAACTATTTAACATTACTAATTCAGGGTATATCAGGTATTGGACTGATTGGCTTTGGGTTTATTACCTCCTGGGTTTTTGGGCGTGAATATTTGGAAAATACAATTAAAGATATTCTTTCTTTACCTGTATCACGTTCGTCAATAGTTTTATCAAAATTAATTGTTATAGTACTTTGGAGCATTTTATTAACTGGTGTCTTTTTTGTTTTTGGGCTCTTATTTGGTCATTTAGCTGGAATATCAAGCTGGTCGGGTGAAATTTTATCTCAGTTTGCATATAAATACACGATGGTTTGTTTTTTAACAATATTGCTTTGCACCCCGGTTGCCTTTTTTGCAAGTTATAGTGGTGGATTTTTACTTCCAATTGGTATTATTATTTTAACTATGATTATGGCTAATTTTACAGGTTTAGTTGGATTAGGGCCTTATTTTCCCTGGGCTATTCCGGGTTTATTAGGCTCTGCTACCGATACAGACAATGTCTGTATTAATTATGCAAGCTATATAATTCTTTTCTCAACTAGTGTGTTAGGATTGGGAGGAACTTTGGCATGGTGGCGGTTTGCAGACCAGAAATAGAAAATGAAGTTTAAATACTGAACTTTATTCAACGATCTAAACAGAAAATTAAATAAGCTATCTATTGCATTTTTTGGATAAAATGACAATCAGTTTAATGGTTTTAACCATAAAAACAAGTATGGTTGCATTAATTGTTTAATAACTAAATAAATAAAAAGGACAGGTAACCAGGAAAAATCTGGATAACAAACCTGTCCTTTTATTTAATTTATGAATAAAATCTAAAAATTAACCCTGTATAAACCCATTGGAAAAAATCCTTGCTGGTATTCTTTTTCAATTTTATTTGAAAAACTACTATAATACCTGGCATATTCATTCTGATGATTTGTTAAATTAGTAATATCTAAAGCAATTTCATGTGTAGCTTTTTTCCCCTGGTACATATACCCGACTCTAAAATCAGCTCGAAAATAAGCATTTACTCTTTTATCGAATGCCTTATCGTAAATGTAAACTGTTTCATTTTCAAGAATACTCTGTTCCAAATCAACTGGTATATATCTTCTTCCTCCTGCATTTACAACCCGAATATTAAAACTTAAAGAACTTTTATCATTCAGGGGATATTCATATCCACCTAAAACATTAACTACGTAATTACCATTATAAACTGTATTGCGTTCAATATTGTCACTACCCTTATAAGTTGAATTAAATAATGATGTAGTAACCATAAAATAATAATTATTATGGAGAAATTTTTCCAATGTAAATTCCAGTCCATAATTTTTACCTGTACCTTCATTTACCAGGCTATCTCTATTAATTGATGAAAGGCTTTCGCCTGTATTTATCATTGAAAAATAGCTTTCATGTTGCTCAACCGGGATATTAAATAAACTTTGGTAATAGAGTTCTGTTTTAACTCGGATGTTTGAATTTATTGAGTAATCGTATCCAACAACATAATGATGGGCTTTAGAAAAATCAAGATTCTTATTTGTTTGTACATATGCATCTTTAGTATAAGTTTCTTTGTCTTCAAATGTTTTTGTAGCATAAATATACAAAGGTTGTAACTGACTATGCAAACCATATCCGAAATTTAGGCTTTGATTTTGGAAAATATTCCATTTAATCCCAATACGTGGCTCAATAGAATAAGTATTATTATAAGTAAATAGTTGATAATTTAATCCTGTTGTAATTGATATATTGTGCGATATATGATGCTTTAATTGAGTAAAACCTTGAAATAAAAGCATATTATTTTCATCTACTTTATAAGGGTCATAATAAATTACACTATCATTCTCCCTGCTATAATCCATATCTTCGCTAAATATTTCAAGTGAATAATCTTGTAGTACAATTCCTGCATCAACAATATTTTTTGAATTGATTTTACTTATTACTTCCGATTTAAATACATACTTATTTTCTATTTCAGTATCTGTATAATAGTTTTTAACTGCCTTCTCGTCAGCCACTGAGTCCATTGCACTAAAAGGTCTTCTCGTTGTAAAAGCAATACTGTTTTTTATTCTTGTTTTATTGGTTATAAAATGAGTGTAATTCAATCCAACCACACCTGTTTTTGAGCCGTTAGGAAACTGAAGCTCGTGTACAACTTCATCCTTGGACTGAATGGTATCACTAAAGGTAATCTTACTGGCTCCAGCCAGACCAAACATAGATATATTACCGTTTTTGCATGGTATATTTATTTTCATAGTTAAATCTTTATAATGCGGTAAACCATCCACCCACAATAATTGATCAACCAACTCCAGCATTGAGTGCCTGTAATTAATTAAATAACTGGCCTTACTTCCTTTTACAATTGGGCCTTCTGCCCCGAACTCAAATCCATTAAATCCAAGCTGTGCCAGATATTCCCTTTTCTCATAATTTCCATTCCTCATTTTCAAATCAAATACACCGGATAAACCATTAGCATATTCAGTAGGAAATGCACTAGTATAAAAATCAGACCGGCTAAGTAGGTTATTGTTCACCATACTTACAGGTCCACCAGTGGTTCCTAATCTGTCCCAGTGATTAGGGCTTGGAATTGGTATGTCTTCTAGCATCCATATTAACCCAGAAGGAGAATTTCCCCTGATAATTATATCATTTCCCTGATCATTTCCCACAAATACGCCGGCATAGTTTGTAGCCATCCTTGATGGATCACCCCAACTCCCTGCATATTTCTCGGTTTCTTCAACATTAAATGACCGAGCGCTTATCATTGCCATTTCATTCAACGATTCTTCTTTCCCATTAAAAGCTTTTATCTCAACTTCATCCAACATTTCATATTTTTCTTCTAACTCAATGGTCAATACTAATTCCTTTCCTGATTTTAGTACCATATTTTCAAGGACTTTTGTTTTGTATCCAAGGTATGATACTTTAATACCGCACCTGCCAACAGCCACATTTTCCAATTTAAAAAAGCCATCAAGGTCCGATGTGCAACCTACAGGAGTTTCTGAATTTAAAAGGGTTATTGTAGCACCTGGTAAGGTTATTTTAGTATCTGAATCAATTATTCTACCTTTAATTACCTGGTTAACTGGATTAACAGCAAGGATATAAATTACACCTAAAATTTGAAGTAAAGAAATGAGTAAAAATTTTTTCATGATATTAACTATTAATTGAATTTTCAATATTAAAAGTCAATGAAAAAACTAAAAGGTTGCATAATTTTGCATCCTATGAAGGATTGAATTACGTATTCAGTTATAATAATAGTATATACAGGTTTTTTTTGGAAATATTTTTTTACAAACAAGTATATTCGGTAATTTGAAAAAAATAAATAGCTTGCATAGTATTACCGACTATAAAAAAAAATTGTAAAAAATAGTCCTGATCAATATAAATATAGGACCATTTATATTCAAATAGACTATTACTTTTTAATCCAGGGTAGATATTATTATAAGGTTAAAGATTAATTAGATAATAAAATAAGAAAAATGCCTCAGCGAGATTACCTTTTAAGACAATTCGAACAATTTGGAGAAGTATTAGCGAGATTACTTGGATTTAAAAATAAAGGAAAGCTTGATGAAACCTTGGAAATAATTGATGAATCATTGATTGAACTTTTAAAGATTGATTCAGCATATTTAAATTCTTTAACAACTGATGAAATAATTAATGAACTAGTTGGAAAGAGATATTTAAATGTTGATCAGTTAAAAATTGCAGCGCATTTATTATTTGAAGAAGCTGAAATATTTTTTATAAAAGAAAATAAACTTAATTATTTACCAAGATATCATAAAGCTATGATATTATTTGAATACATTGAAAAAGCTGAAAAAGTTTTTTCTATTGAGTTAAATGAAAAAATTGAAAAGATTAAATTGTTATTGTCGCAATGAATTTAATTCAGTTGAATTTAAAAGATAAAATAAATTTTAAAGTTCAATCTTATTGATTCTTCAAAATTTTTAAAATTTATTATATTCTGTTTATAAGTGTTTAATAAAATCATTTCCAAATCCTTGACTTAACTTTTTTAATTGATTAATTTTCTAATTCTAATCTAAAAATTTTCCTTATGGAAGAAAGTCTTCTGCATAAGGCTTACAGTATTTTTAATAATATTGTTCACTTTAGTGAATTAAAATTTTTAACTCATTCCATTCCTTCAAGAAAAATTTGTCCTGTTACGAAACTAGATATATCTATGCAGCCAAAGCGAAGTAAATTTTTAAGCTATACTGGTGTAAAATGGTATTATGAGAATGATTACAAAACATTTAAAAAAGTCCTTGCCGCAAGGATTCATAAAAGATGGCTGGCTGAAGATATTGAATTGCAATTTAAAGAAATTGCTCATAGTATCAGAAATTCCGAGAGTAATCCCAGAAATAATACAAAGAGGGCAATCAATAAAATAATAAATGACAAAAGCAGTTTATTTAATAACCTT
>CAZBZX010000166.1:0-8870 GCA_964496465.1 uncultured Bacteroidales bacterium | reverse complement strand
ATTAATGTCAAGTCGTGGTGAATCAATTATTCCGGCCACATGGGTATCGCACAAAATAATATCATTTCTTGTTCGCCTTAAAATTAAAGGTATTGATCGTGATGGGATTTATTTTGATCTGGCTAATGTAATTTCTAATGAATTTAATATAAGCATTAGATCACTTACTTTAGAAAGTAATAATGGTATTTTTGAAGGAAAAGTGGATTGTTATGTTCATGGAAAAGATGACATAACTAATATAATTGATAAACTTTATAAGGTTAAAGGAATTGATGAAATAGTGAGAGAAGAAAAAATCGAAGATTAAAATAATTTAAATTACTTCTAAATAAAAACTCAGAAGTATAAAAAATTTCCTAATTTTACATTATTTTTAATTAGTCTAAATATGGATAATAATGAAGAGAGCAAAAAGACTGTAATGAAAATTTTTACGGAGTATCTTGCAAAAAAGGGACACAGAAAAACTCCAGAGAGATATGCAATTCTAGATGAGATTTATACTCGTAACGGGCATTTTGACATTGAATCTCTTTACATTTTTATGAAAAATAAAAATTATCGAGTTAGTCGAGCAACTTTATACAACACCATTGAATTATTACTAGACTGTAATTTAGTTATTAAACATCAATTCGGGAAAAACATTGCTCAATACGAAAAGGCCTATCAATGTCATCAGCATGATCATTTAATTTGCACAAAATCTGGGAAAGTTATCGAATTTTGTGACCCCAGAATTGAAGAAATTATAAATACAGCAGCTGAATTATATAACTTTAAACCGCAATACCATTCTCTTTATATTTATGGTGAACAAGACATTGATTCTATTGAAAAAAATCAGAAATAATTATCATTATTTTCTCTAAAAAAAATATCAACAATTTATTAGATAACTTCAAATTTGTTAAAAATATTTTTACCTTGCCCCAATTATTATTTAGCAAAATTATTTTTTTATGAAATTAGATGTATTACTAGGTCTTCAATGGGGAGACGAAGGTAAGGGCAAAATTGTTGACGTATTATCCAATAATTATGATGTTGTTGCTCGATTTCAGGGTGGTCCAAATGCAGGTCATACATTAGAAATTAATGACATAAAAACTGTTTTACATACTATCCCCTCTGGAGTATTTCATCCAAAAATAAAAAATATTATAGGAAATGGCGTTGTATTAGATCCCGTAGTTTTTAGAGAAGAAATTGAAGTATTAAAAAAACAGAATGTTGATTTAAAAGGGAGATTATTTTTTTCAAAAAAAGCACATCTCATTTTACCAACACATCGAATTCTAGATGCAGCATCGGAAGCGGCAAAAGGAAAAACAAAAATTGGGTCTACTCTTAAAGGTATTGGCCCAACGTATATGGATAAAACTGGGAGAAATGGATTAAGAGTTGGAGATATTCTTACTGAGACTTTTAAAGAAAAATATAATTTTCTAAAACAAAAACACCATAAAATTCTTGAACAATACAATTATCAATATAATGAAACTGAATATGAAAATGAATGGTTTAAGGGCATTGAATTGATTAAATCATTTGATATAATTGACAGCGAACATGCTATTAATGAAGAATTAAAAAATAATAAAAAAATATTAGCTGAAGGAGCTCAAGGTACTTTACTTGATATTGATTTTGGTTCATATCCATTTGTTACTTCATCAAATACTATTTGTGCCGGAGCCTGTACCGGTTTAGGAGTTGCTCCTAATAAAATTGGAGAAGTGCTAGGTATTGTAAAAGCATATTGTACAAGAGTTGGAAGTGGTCCATTTCCAACAGAACTTGAAAATGAGACTGGCGAAAAACTTAGAGCTATAGGAAAAGAATTCGGTGCTACTACCGGTCGGCCAAGAAGATGTGGATGGCTAGACCTTGTAGCTTTGAATTATTCCATTATGTTAAATGGTGTTACTCAATTAATAATTACAAAAACAGACATACTTAGCGAATTTGATACAATTAAAATTTGCACAAAATATAAAACCAAAAATGGGGAAACAAAAAAGTTTCCATACTCCTTAGAAGAAAAGACAGAACCTATTTATCAAGAATTAAAAGGGTGGAAATGTGATATTACTAAGATCAAACAAGAAAAAGAATTACCTGTCGAATTAAAGGAATATCTTACATTTATCGAAAAAGAAACTGGTGTTCCAATTAAAATCGTTTCCCTGGGTCCGGAAAGAAACGAAACGATTATTATATAAAATAATTTTACTATTTATCATTTTACACCTGAGGGAAGTTCTAATCCATGTCCTTTAGGACTTACTTCTATTTTCCTTAACCATATTGAAAATATTAATCCAAAAATACCTAAAGCACTAAGTATCCAAATCATTGGAAGATATCCTTTAGGATTTAAATTTGAAGCATGGGCAGAATCGTTTAAGTATCCAATAAACCAATTCATAAACGCGACACCAACCTGTTGTAAAAGTGTCATTAATGCGTAAGCCTTTCCAAGTTTATTTTCTTCAACAACATATGATACTGATGGCCACATTATGGCAGGTATTAATGAAAATGCTAAACCAAGCATAGCAACAGGAATATGCAAATTAATATGCACGTATGTCATAATAATAAAAACAGGCATTATAAAAATTGCCCCAAAAGACATAAGAGTAGCTCTTTTTCCAATAAAATCAACTAATAAACCAATTAAAGGTGTCGCAAACATTGCCGCAATAGGTAAGAAACTTAATAAATTTCCAGCAGTACTTCTTTCTAAACCATGATATTCCTGAAAATATAAAAATGAAAAAGTACTATAAAAGGGAAATACAGCTGAATAAAAAACAAAACATAAAGCTACGATTAACCAGAAAGATTTACTATATGTAAAAAAGCCTTTAATACTTAGTTTATCAGTTTTCCCTCCTTCAGCAAGTTTAAATTTTCGCTTCCCCTGTTTTTCTTGAAAAAAATAAACTATTCCGGCTACAGTACATAAAATACCAATAAAAGCAGCTAATTTTAATGGTTCTTTCCATGTTGAAAAAATATTTTCGAAAAACGCGGGTGCTTTATTTGCAAATAATGAACCTGAGCGTGCAATCATTAAATTTATTCCCATTGCAAAAGCTAATTCTTTACCCTTAAACCATTTCGCAACAGTCACTGTTACTGCAACAACTAAAGGTTCAGCCCCAATCCCTAATAAAATCCGACCTAGAAGCATTACATAAAAATTTGGCGTTAACATGGTAACAATACCAGCTATAGTACAAATTACCCCAAATAGTAAAATTGAAATTCGAGTACCATATTTATCGATAAAAACTCCTCCAAATAATAATGCCAATATAGCAGCAATACTATATATTGTATTGAGTTGTCCAATATTTGTCTGTGTAAAATTTAAATTGGATTTAAGTAAATCTGCAACCGGGGCAATACTGTCATATAAATAATAATTTCCGAACATAGCGATACTAATTACCAATAATACCAGCCAACGATAAAATCGAAAATCATTGAATATTTTTGCCATTGCTACAAAAATTAAAAGCTCTCAATGTTTATTGAGAGCGATAAGTATAATAATATTTTAATATATAAGCTATTTCGGGCGATGAATCCAAACAATGTATTTTCCGCCATCTCTTATATCCCTCACCATTTTGCCTGCACTCGCCAATGTTTCATAACTACCAACTGACACATATGAATATCCACTTTTTCCTTCTAAAATTTGAGGTTTATATCCATCACAAGATAAACTTTTTGCAAAAGACTGGGCATTTGAAGGCACCTTAAAGCTCCCAGCAATTACATAGTACTTATTTAATTTCTTTGCTAATTCAGCTTCTTCAGCTAGTCTTATTGAATCTAATCTTGCTTGTTCGAGCTGCCATTGTAATTCTTCTGCCATCTGAATTGAATCAGCCCTGGCCTGGGCAATGCTGTCTAACCTCATTTGTTCTAACAATTCCCGTTGCCTTTTTTTCTTATTAAAAGTACGATCAAGAAAATTACAACTACTTAATAATAAGGCTGTCACTACGGCTAATAATAGAATATTTTTCATTTCTTTGGTTATTAAATATTTAATAGCACAATTTACAAAAATACTTCAAATTCACAAATAAATATAACAATTTGAATGCAAAGCTAGAGATTATTTTAATTTAAAATAATATGTTATACTCCCTTTTTGATATGCAGGGGCATCAAGTTTTAAATCAAATATCGTCTTTAATGCTGCATCCTTAGCTGCTTTCAATAAGTTTTCATCAAGTGTTGTTGAACCTTTAACACCTGGAACCGCCTTAGTAACTTTTCCATTTTGGTCAACAGTTACTTCTACAACAACTTTTCCTTCAACTTGATAGTTATAATCCGGTGGAGGTAATTTTAATGGATTCCTGCCATCAAGGCTAAATGATACTCCTCCATTTCCACTTGAATTAATATCTGTATAATCATCTGAATTTATTGATCCATTAATATTTCCCTGATTTCCTTTATTGTTAGTGATGCCTTCAGAATTTGAATTGCTTTCAGTATTTTGACCTTTAGAAAATGCATTTGTGACCATATTGTCAATTTCTTTCTGCTTTTTTATATTTTCTTCCTGTAATTTTTTTTGTCTAGCTATTTCTTCCTTTCGCTTTCTTTCCAATTCTTCCAGTTTCTTTTGTTTATCTATTTCTGAATTGTCTTTTTTTCCCTCTATTACTTCCGGGGCCTCTTCAAAATCCTGCGTATTATATCCTTCATCAGAATTGTTCATTTCTGTATGACTTTCTTTTTCGAAACTTTTTGTTTCTTTTTCAACTAATTCGGGATCGTTATTGCCAACTCCAAAATCCTCGTCTCCAAAATTAATCAGGATTCCTTCTTCTGCAGGTAAAGGTAAAGGAGTAGAAAAACCTAATGTATAAAGAATAATTATTAAAATAATATGAAATATAACTGTTCCTATTACTCCTCTCGTATTTTTTGGCATGTTAAGCATATCATTATTTTGGAGTAGTTGCCAGTATTAATTTGTAGTTATTATCTTTTGCAATATTCATTATTTCAACTACTTTCTCAATAGGCACCCTTCTATCAGCATGCAATGAAATATAAATTTCAGGATTATTGCCTAATTTTTCTTTTAAAAGAGGTTCTATTTCATTAAACCGAACCTCCTTATTTTCAACAAAATATTTATTATCGAATGTAATTGATACAGTAGTTAATGGCTTAGCTGATGTTTGATGTTTGCTTTTTGGTAATAAAAGTTTTAATGCTGTTGGGTGTATTAATGTTGAAGTAATCATAAAAAATATTAATAATAAAAAAACAATGTCTGTCATTGAAGACATACTAAAAGAAACACTTACCTTGTTTGTTGTTTTTAGGGCCATCGTCTGAAATTTTACTATTTAGAAACTGGTTCATTAAGTAAATCCATAAATACACTCGTATTTGCTTCAAGCTTAAATACTATTTTTTCAACTTTTGCCACTAATATATTATATGCAAAGTATGCAAGAATCCCTACAATTAAACCTGCTACAGTAGTAACCATAGCTGTATAAATCCCATCAGAAAGCAATGAAACATCAATATTACTGCCGGCCATTGACATGTTATAAAATGCGCTGATCATACCCATTACTGTTCCCAGGAAACCTATCATTGGTGCAGCACCAGCAACGGTTGCTAAAGTTGGTAATCCTTTCTCAAGTTTATAAATTTCTAATCTGCCAACATTTTCAATGGCTGTATTTATATCATTTAAAGGGCGTCCAATACGTTGAACACCTTTTTCAATCATACGGGCAACAGGACTATTTATTGACTGGCACAATGCTAATGCAGATTCAACTTTATCATCGTGAATGTAATCTTTTATTCTGTTCATGAAGTCAATATTTTCTTTTGAAGCTTTCAAAATTGAAAAATATCTTTCTGTAAAAATATATACCGCAATTATTGACAATAATACTATTGGTATCATGACCCAACCACCTTTCATGGCTAAATCAAAAAATGAAATGGCAACTTCATTTTGATCCTGTATTGGTTGCATGTTTTCGATTGTTAAAGGATTTACTTGTAATAATATATTCATCAGATTCATAATTATTTATTTTTCACGAATATAAAAAAAAACGAAATATAACATCGATTTATTATACCTTGTTTTATCAAACGCAAAGGTATACTTATTAACTAAAAAATTAACCAGGTTTTAAAAACAGCCTATAATAATATTTTGTGGTTTTAATATTTAATATTTTCAATTTGTTTTTCTTTGGGTTGTATCTCTTTCAAAAAGTGATGTCCAATAATAATGCATTAATTCATTAAAAGTATCAAATTCTTCTCTATAAAACAAACCTATTCCCTGAGTATGAGGTGACTCATCAAAATTAATTTTACTATCATTTGATTTATGGTATGCTTTCAATCTTACTTTTCCACTTTTATTTAATTTATATTCTATATCAAAATCACCTATCAAATCATTTGACTGGTTATTATCCCCAGCTAAATCAAAATTTCCATTTAAACTCATTCTATCATTAAAAACCTGAGTAGATAATGCCAATTCCATCTGCTGTTCACTCAAATGACTATCGTACCTGTAATTAAAACCAACATCCCAATTATCATTTATTTGCGATAACCAATTGCTTAGTTGATTAGAAAGCATTTCGCTTGTAGTAACTGATGCGCTACTATAAACATTAGCTTCAATGCTGTTATTACTTTGTGTAAACTGATTAATTACCATTAAAGATAAGAATTGCTTATTCAATATTGTATTATCAGTTTGCTCAATACTACTCCCTTTTCCTAAAGCATTATCAAATAGCACTTTCGTTTCCTCATCTGAATTAAGTATATTTATATCTAAATCGATTGTAGGATTTAATAACTTTCCTGTAAGAAATACTTTACATTCAATTGGTACTCTTCTATCATATTTTACTTTTTCAGTAGGATCAACACGATCTCTAACTAAATCGTAAATACTTGTTTTTAAGTTATAGTTAGCATCAATATCTATTTCAGCTTCATAAGGGTCTCCATTAAACATAATTTTCCCTCCAGGTTCAACATTAAATCTTTTATTTATCACATTTTGAAGTGTAAATAAATAATCCCCATTATTTATTATATAATCGCCAAAAATTTCAAATTCATTATATTTATTTATTTCGAGTGATAGGTTTCCACTTCCCCGGCTTTTAATTATATCCCCAATTTTAGAATCAAATATTAATTGAATTTCCGCATCAGGAGTAACTTCTAAATCCATTGTTAATTGAATACCAGATGTTGTTACATTATAATCTTTATTTATGACATCCGGATTATCATTTTCGTCATTATTTGAAGTGAAAGTAATATAATTACTTTCAAAATTACCTGCCTGGTCATACAGCGGAATATTAAACATAGTACCTGGAGATGATTTAGCAGAAATATCAAAAACTATATTATTAACAGGCCCTTCAATTTTAATATCTCCATTGGCAAAAACAGTCCCAAAAAATAAATCATTATCTATTTCTGTGGTATGTAAACATAAAATATCATTTGTATGAATTGATATATTTAATACCCAATCTTTAAAGTATTTATTTGAGATAATCCCATTTAATTCTGCAGAATTTCCTTCAGTATCATAAAGTTTAATATTCGGAAAAAGAATATTATTATCAACAAATTGAATTTCATCAGTAAATGTATATCTCGTATTCAAATAATCAACTTTTAACGATGTTTTTTGCAAAAATATTTTACCATTGATAACTGGTGTTTTAGTAGTACCCTTTACTTTTAAATTTCCACTTGACATTCCTGTAATATCAGAAAATATTTCTTCAAAAACCGAATTAAAGAACATGATTTTAAGCTTATTTAACTTAAAATCAAAATCTATCATTTTTCCTTCAGGAATATAAATTCCATTGAAATTAATATTATCAATCCATCCTTTTTTACTGCTACCGGAAATATTTACGCGTCTTTTGTTAATGTCCCATTTAGTTGTTAAATGCAAGTCTCCAATATTTTCATTATTTACAGAAAAACTGTCAATTTTAAAATCAGAGACAAAATATGGGTAGGTAAATAGATCTGAAATAATTATACCCCCTGTTAAATTTCCATTGAATTCAAATTCCTTCAGGTTAGTTAATGAATTAATTTTATTAATTGCAAGATTATTTGTTATGATATTTAAAATTTCATCTTTCTTCTTTGATATATTTCCATTAATTAAAATGCTTTGATTATTATGTTTAATTGCAAAATCCTTTGTCAAATGCATTCCAGTTGAATCAATATTTATAGATGAAGGGATTATATCCCAAATAGAATCATTAATAATTACTTGTGATGTTAAAATATTAAAATCGATTAGCAGATTATAATTATCAGAAGGATTCTTAAAAATTACATTAGTTGCTAGATTTCCACTATTCTCATTTGTGTCGAGATCATTCCAATAACTCTTTATTAAAATAGTATCATTTTTACCAGTACCCCTTAATTTATAATTAATTAGATCAAGTATTTTTTTGTATTTAATTTCTTTTGTATCAAGGTTAAAATTAATTAATTTATTATTTGCAGTTGATTTTATCGATAAAGCATCAATGTAGAGATCCTTAAAGTATAATTTATCAATAAATCCATTAATCAGAAAATGATCCCTTTCAGGACAATATTCACCATCAATAAAAGAATTCTCGGCAATATTTAGCTCGGGGATAAAAAACTCGCTAAAATGATTAAAATCTTTAAATTCAATTCTGTATTTAAAATCGTTTAATGTGTCATTAATTAAGGTATAACTATATGATTTATTAAAAAGTGAGGGAAAATTATTATTCAAT
>CAZBZX010000165.1:6467-8900 GCA_964496465.1 uncultured Bacteroidales bacterium | reverse complement strand
TTCTAAAAATTAGTAATGCTTCCAGTTTAAGTGATAATGACTTCTTATTATTTGGACATGATAATGGAAATATTTCAGTATGGACATCAACTGAAAATCCGGGTACAGATACTAATATAAAAAGACTTTCCCGTGAATGGCGGTTTGATGAAACAGGTGATGTAGGAACAATAAAAATTAGCATTGACACTATCTTATTGCCTTCTAAGCCAGCAGGATATACAGAATATACAATATGGTTAGATGCCGATGGGGACTTTAGTTCAGGTGCCAGTCAGTACCCATTAACGCTAAATGATACTATTTATGAAGCAAGTAATATTAACATAACTGATGGTGACTTTATTGCAATAACTTGCTTTAAACCAATTATCCAATTTACAGATACAAGTTCAAATGGATTTGAAGATGCTAGTCCTGTTAATTTTGAACTTTATTTAAATTATAAATTAAACCGTGACGTAACAGTTAATTATAATGTAACCGGAACAGCTGATGGCGGCGGCACAGATTTTACTTTATCAAATGGAAATAAAACAATTACAGCAGGAAATACAACGGCAGATATTACTGCTACAATTAATGATGAATCTGTTGAAGAAAGTGACGAAACAATTATTGTTACTATTTCTAGTCCAAATGCCAATGTAAATCTAGGTAACAAAACAGTCCACACTTATACCATTCATGATGATGATTATATTTACTCCATTCAATTCCAAACAACAAGTGCAAGTGGTTCAGAAAGCACCACATTAAAAACTGTATTTATTCAATTATCTGCGGCTAATCCTACTGAAGTAACAAAAGTATATTACCATGTAACTGGTGGAACAGCAACAGGAGGCGGAATTGATTACACTTTAGCAAATGATACTGCCACAATTGGTATTGGAAATACAAGCACATCATTTAATATTACAATAGTAAACGACCTTCTTGATGAAGCAAATGAAACAATCATCATTTCATTATCTGGCCCTGTAAATGCAAACATTGGGGCTAACACACAATATACTTATACTATAAATGATGATGATAATGTGCCAACAATACAATTCTCATCAACAACATCAAATGATGACGAAAGTATAAATCCTGCTAATATTACAGTTGATTTATCTGCAGTAAGTGGTCTTGATGTTACAGTTGATTACCAGGTAACCGGAGGTACTGCAACTGCAGCAAGCGATTTCTCATTAGCGAATGGCACATTAACTGTACCTGCAGGAAATCCATCTGCAGATATATTGCTTACAGTATATGATGATGGTGTTGTTGAAGTAGATGAAACTGTAATTATTGATTTATCTAATGCATCGGCAAATTCAACCCTCGGAGACGATTCCATTCATACTTATACCATTAATGACAATGATGTAGCAGGATTTTCAGGCCCAGGTGGAGTTGGTGGTTCAAGCAGTTTACAATTATGGTTACGAGCCGATTATATTGAAGGCTTAGACAGTGGTGATAATGTACAAACCTGGGTTGATACTTCCGGAAATACTAATCATGCTATTCAATCAGTTTCTGCAAATCAACCTGTATATCGAACAAATATTATTAATGGAAAACCAGTAGTCCGCTTTGATGATGCCAATGATTATTTCGAAAACGTATTCAATATTTCAAGTCAAAACCTAAGTATTTTCACAGTATTTAATATGCCCGTTTCGACAGATGGGCCAATATGGCAAACTGAAAAACAAGATATATCGGGATTCTTCCCAAGATATCCGACTGGAACACCAAGTCAATGGATTGACAGAGGCGGATGGCTTACTAAAAATTCCGAATTCAATACCAATACCTGGTACATCGGAAATGCAGTTTATGGAACCAGTTCAACACAATTATTCAAAGATGGAACCTTAAATGATAGTTATGCCGGAAATACAATTGTAATTGATAGTCTTCAAATTGGTGCACGGTTATCAAATAATAATTATTTTGGTGGTGACATTGCCGAATTTATTTTCTACAATTATGATATAAATGATGCTCAAAGAATTATTATTGAAAACTACTTAGGTGCTAAATATAATATTACTGTAACCAACGACAAATATGAACATGAATCTGGTTATGGCAATGATGTTTCCGGAATTGGCAGGGTTGATGCAAGTAACTTCCATACCGCAGCAAAATCTTCAGGAATCCTAAAAATAAGTAATGCAAGTAGCTTAGGCAATGGTGATTACTTATTATTTGGACATAATAATGCCAGCTTTACATCATGGATAACTACTGATATTCCTAACTCAGACACTAATATAAGAAGAATAGCGAGGGAATGGAGGGTCACCGAAACAGGTGATGTTGGAACAGTTACTATAGGAATTGATACTTCATTGCTTCCAGCAAAGACAAGTCAACATAGTTACTATAGCGTCTGGGTAGATGATGATGGTAATTTCACCAATGGAGCAA
>CAZBZX010000165.1:1414-6442 GCA_964496465.1 uncultured Bacteroidales bacterium | reverse complement strand
TTATCATTAAATGGAAGCATCTATGAAGCAGAATTAATTGATATTGCCGATAGTAGTTACATTATGGTTGCTACACACCGTGCAATTATTCAATTTAACACTACCACTTCAAATGATGAAGAAAGCAATACCTCTATAGATATTACAGTAGATTTAAATTATAAATTACCAAATGATATAACAGTAGATTACACTAAAGGAGCAGGAACGGCTACAGATGGTGGTACTGATTATACATTGGTTAATGGTACATTAACCATTGATGCAGGTGATGATAGCAGTAATATTGAGATTACTGTTATTAATGATGTTGATATTGAATCTGATGAAACCATTATTCTTAATTTAAGTAATCCTTCAGCTAATGTACAAATAGGAGCTAATTCATCACACACCTATACAATAAATGACGACGATGCCTTATATGATGTTGAATTCTCATTAAGTTCAGGCAGCGGATTAGAAAGTACTACTTTAAAAACTGTATTTCTAACCCTGTCTGGATCAAACCCAACAATAACAAAAGTTGCTTATACAGTTACTGGTGGAACAGCCACCGGAGGCGGAATAGACTATACTTTAGCCAATGACACGGCAATAATAGCTATTGGAAGCACAAGTGCATCTTTTAATATTACCATTGTTAATGATGTGCTGGATGAAAACAACGAAACTATTATTATTACCTTATCAGGACCTGTTAATGCAAACCTTGGAACCAAAACACAATATACATATACAATTAACGATAATGATCCTGTTCCAGAAGTTAAATTTTTCTTAACCTCATCAAACGGACCTGAAGAAACAACCCCTACAAACATTTCAGTTAATTTATCAGCTGTATCTGGTTTAGATGTAACAATAGATTACTCCATTACTGGAGGTACTGCATTAAATGGTACCGATTATTCATTAATAAGTGATAGCACAATTATAATTACAGCTGGTAATCCATCAACCAATATTCCAATTATTATTTATGATGATGGAATAATCGAAATGGATGAAACAATTAGGTTAACCTTAAGCAATGCATCTGCCAACTCAATAATTGGTAACGATACAGTGCATACCTATACCATTAATGATAACGATGTTACCGGTATTGATGGGCCAGGAGGTGTTGGTACATATAATAGTAATTTACTATGGTTGCAAGCTGATTTAATTACAAGTTTAAGTGATGGTGATGCAGTTGAAACATGGATTGATACTTCGGGAAATGATAATGATGCTATTCAACTTATTACTGCAAGTAAGCCAACTTATCAAACTAATGAAATAAATGGATTACCAGTTGTTCGATTTGATGATACCGATGATTATTTTGAAAATGTATTTAATATTTCTAGTCAAAACTTAAGTATTTTCACTGTATTTAAAATGCCTGCTGCAACAGATGGCCCAATATGGCAAACCGAAAAGCAAGCTACATCTGGTTTCTTCCCAAGATATCCAGGCGGACCTCCAAATCAATGGATTGATCGAGGCGGGTGGCTGAATAAACCTTCTGAATTCAATACAGACACATTCTATATTGCTAACGCAATATATGGAACAGGGTCAACTGAATTATTCAAAAATGGTACGCTCAATGATAATTATGCTGGAAATACTATTGTAATTGACAGTTTACAGATTGCTTATCGTGCTACATCTTATCCAAATGGATTTTTTGGAGGTGATATTTCAGAATTCATTTTCTTTAATTATGATGTAAATGATGCTGAAAGAATTATTGTTGATAACTACCTTGCAGCAAAATATAATCTTACAATTGCTAATGATAAATATGCATATGAATCAACTCATGGGTATGGAGTCGCAGGTATTGGCCGTGAAGATGCTTCCAATTTGCATCTAGCAGCCATGTCGGCAAAAATATTAAAGGTGAGTAATGCCAGCTCTCTTAGCGATGGTGATTATTTATTAATGGGACATGACAATAATACATATAGTGCCTGGTCAACTACTGATATACCGAACAATGCCTCCTATGCAAGACGTGTTTCGAGAGAATGGCGAGTAGACAAAACAAATGATGTTGGTACTGTATTACTCTCAATTGATACTACTTACTTACCAAGCAAACCCGCCGGATACTCACAATATGTTGTTTGGGTTGATAATGATGGAGTTTTTGTAAATGGTGCAACATTATATGCAACATCATTAGAAAGTGGATTATATGTAACAACAAACGTAACTGTTAATGATGGAGATTACATAACCATTGGAACATACCGACCTGTAATTGAATTAACTTCAACTACATCATCATCATTTGAAGATGATGGTACAGATACGATTGAAGTATCTCTTAACTTCCCTGTTAAATTTGATGTAACTATCGATTACTCGGTTACTGGAGGTGATGCTACAGGCAATGGTGTCGATTATACATTAGCTGATGGTACAGCAACCATTTATGCTGGAAATACAACTGCAAATATTATTATTAATTTGGTAGATGATGTTGAGACTGAAAATGCAGAAACTATTGAAATAAGCATTGGAAATCCATCTGAAGGAGTTACCCTGGGTGCAAATTCTGTTCATACACATACTATATTAGATGATGACCAGGCAAGGTATGTAGAGTTTACAACTACAAGTTCAAGTAATGGAGAAAATGTTTCTTTGGTAACCATATTCGTTGAAGTTGATCCTGTTAATCCAACTGATTCCGTTACCGTTGAACTAACAACTTCAGGAACTACAGCAAATGGCGATGATTATACATTAAGTGTTGATACTGTGCAGATAGATGCCGGACAAACACAGTCGTCATTTGATATAACAGTTATTGATGATAATATTGATGAAAATGACGAAACCATCATCATTAATTTAACAAATCCTGATAATGCAGGTGTTGGTGCAAATAATACCTATACATATACCATTACTGATAACGACGATCCTCCAACATTAAAATTTACATCAATAGTATCAAATGGCGATGAAGATGAAACTCCTATTGAAATAGAATTAAAAATTAATCCTGTTTCCGGTAAGGAAGTTACAATTGATTACTCAGCCATTGGTGGAACCGCTACAAGTGGAGAAGATTATGTTTTAGCAAACGGAACTGTTATTATTGATGCTGGTGACTCAACAGGAATTATTGAATTAAATATTATCGATGATGGATCAGTTGAAATTGACGAAAGCGTTCAAATTGATCTTTCTGATCCGGTAAATGCAACTTTAGGAGATGATACCATTCACACTTACACCATTAACGACAATGATTATCCATTGTTTACTGGCCCTGGAGGTGTTGGTGACAGTACAACCAACTTAATATGGCTAAGGGCCGATGATTTGAACCTGAACAATGATGACCCAGTTTCTACATGGATAGATACATCGGGTAATAATTCAGATGCATTACAAACGTTAACTTTCAGACCAACATTTAAAACAAATATTATAAATGGGTTACCAGTATTAAGATTTGATGGTATAAATGATAATTTTAATACAGTATTTGGAATTACAAATCAAAATATTACAATTTATACTGTATTTAACCATAACCACCAGGCATCAGATACATATGGGCCAATTTGGGCAACCACTACAGGAAACACCTCAGGATTTTTCCCATCATACTCTGGTAATCAATATTTTAATACTGATAATACATACCTTTCTAAATCATCTGAATTTTATAGAAATAATTGGTATATAAATATTGCTCAACATAATACTGGCAGCTCTAAATTATGGAAAGATGGTGTTTTAAATGATAGTGAAGCTACAAACAACATAGGAATAGGTAATTTCCAGATTGGTTGGAGGACTGATGGTATTTATTATAAAGGCGATATGGCAGAGCTGGTATTCTATAATTACAGCTTAAATGATGTACAACGTATATTAGTTGATAATTACCTGGCTGCTAAATACAACATTTCCATTACAAATGACAAATATGCATATCAGGCTACTCATGGAAAAGATGTTGCAGGTTTAGGCCGCAGCGATAATACTAATTTCCACACTGCAGGCCAATCATCAAAAATATTAATGTTTAGTAATTCAACCAGTTTAGATAGCGCCGATTACTTATTATTTGGACATGATAATGCCGACATTTCTTCATGGACTGCAACTGAAGCCCCAACAGCAACAGGTTCTCAAAGGCTTGCCCGTGAATGGCGCGTTGATTTAACAGGCGATTTAGGGTTAGTCAGGGTAACTGTAGATACAACAATATTACCAGCAAGACCTGATAACTCATATACTTACGCCCTGCTCGTTGATGCTGATGGTGATTTCTCTGATTGTGATTCAATTTACCCATTAACCGATGTTAACGCAAATAATTATTCTTATGAAAATGTTTCACTGATTGATGGTAATTATTTAACAATTGCAATAATAAGAAATATAGCTATAGCAACAGGTTCTTATGATTCAACATCAACATGGCTAACAGGAATTGTACCTGGCCCAAATGATTATATTATAATTCAGGCTGGTGTAACTGTTCATTTAGAAAGTAATGTTTCGGTTGGTAGCATAGAGATTGAAAATACTGCTGCATTAGAATGCAGGACACACAGTTTAACCATAACAATAGGTGATATCACAAATAACGGAACATTTACTCCAGAAACTGGTACTGTAATTTATGCAAATGATGATGACCAAAATGTAGCAAGCTTAACATATTATAATTTAACAATTAATGGTTCTGGCACTAAAACCTTATCTGGCAATATTGATGTGAATAACGATTTAACGATTAATGGTATACTAGATGTTAGTTCTAATGATTATACAATTAATTTAGCCGGAAACTGGTCAAATAATGGTGTTTTTAATGAGCAAGAAGGAGAAGTTATTTTAGATGGAATTACTGATCAATACATAACCAATAGTTTTAGCGATGAAGGTTTCTTTAAACTAACTGTTGAAAATAATAATACTATTCAGTCAGAAGCCGATATTAATATTTCAGACTCGCTTATTATGACAGGAGGTGATATTAATATGAATTACAACCTTGCGAAT
>CAZBZX010000165.1:0-1404 GCA_964496465.1 uncultured Bacteroidales bacterium | reverse complement strand
ATTGGAATTAATGGATCAAGTGTTGGAGGATTGCGAAGAACTTCAGGATTAATTTACGGAGTACATAAAAAATGGTTAAATGCTTCTACATTAAGTTACAGTTTCCCTATTGGTTATGTTAGTTATTACAGGCCTCTATCTGTAAAATTTGTAAGCATAACCAATCCTGGAATTGTAAAAGGTGAATTTTATAATTTCCCTCCAGGGAACAGCGGCTTACCAATTAATGAAAGCGGATATGAAATTGATACCACATTTACAGAAGGGTATTGGAAATTAAGCAGTGAAAGTGGTTTTGTTGGAGGTAATTATAATGTTAAAATATATGCATCAGGATTTAGCAGCAGGGGTAGTATTCTACCAGATGTAAGGGTAGTAACAAGGCCAAATTCAAGTAGCGACTGGACCAATGAAGGAACACACACTGATGCTTTGAACGATACAGTTTATAGAGATGGTATTAGTACTTTACCTGCAAATTTTGCAGTAGCTACTATTGGCACAAATTGTGCTCCAATTTCGGCATATGAAACTGGTGAAGATACTGTTTGTGCTAACCAGGCAGGGGAAATATACACCGTTACTGATCATCAATCTTCAACATATACATGGCAGTTAAAACAAGGAAAAGGAACTATTATTAATGACGGTGATGCTAATGATAATGAAATAACTGTAAATTGGGGAGCAGTGGCTGGTAACGATACCATTTGGGTAGAAGAAGATAATGGTTGTGGGACTGATACTGTTGAAATCCCAATTATACTAAATTCATTACCAAGTGCTAATGCTGGCACACCAGCTTCAATTTGTAATGGCGAATCAACTAATTTGGATGCAACAGGTTCAACTGGTGCTGCACCACTTGCATATACATGGGACAATGGAGGAACATTAAACAATCCTAATATTGGTACGCCTGTTGCTACACCATCTATAACTACAAATTATACAGTTACTGTAACTGATAATAATTCATGTGAAGATAATTCAAGCGTGTTAATTACTGTTAATCCATTGCCAACACCTTCTGTATCTGGAGATAATCCGGCCTGTGCTTTAGAGGATGCTAATTACTCAACTGGCGATATTGTTGGACATTCATATGGCTGGTCATTAAATCCAACAGGTACTGGTGCTTTTACTGATAGTACTACTGCAACCCCGGTTATTAATTGGAACCAGGTAACAACAGGAGCTTCAAGGGATATTTTGGTAATTGTAGCAGACACAATTAATGCAACAGGATGTTATAAGTCTGATACTTTAGAAGTTACCGTAAACAGACAGCCAGAGACAGGTGTTCAATATTATATACCTGATGATTTTAATCCTTAAAAATTCTTAGCCATACCGTCCCATAAAGTGTGTCTGATAAAATAGAAAGAGGTTTCCAACAAGTTA
>CAZBZX010000164.1:3437-8912 GCA_964496465.1 uncultured Bacteroidales bacterium | reverse complement strand
ATATTTAGCAGCTCAGATGCAATTTCAGATTTATTTCCTTCCTTTCTTTTATAATCAAGACTCAACTGAAAATATTTAAGTGAATTTTGATAATCTTCCATATCAGTGTATAGCACACCTAAATTAGATGCAATAACTTTTATGGCATTTGAATTATTTAAATTTTTATTTATTTCAAGAGCTTTCAAATAATATTCGGAAGCTTCCTGATAGCAATTATTTATCCATAAGCTATAGGCAGCTTGAGAAAAATATCGACCAGCTTCAGGTAAATTTGAAGAATTAAAATTTTGATTACCTTCTTCAATTAATGCTTGAATTTCTTCCCTTTTTTCATTGTTAAGTTTACTTAATTGAGATGAAACAGGTGAAATAATAATAATACTTAAACAAATAGTTAATATAATTCTCAGGTTGTTAATATTTTTCATTTTTATTCCCATTCTATGGTTGCAGGTGGTTTAGAACTTATATCATAAACTACCCTATTAATTCCCTTGACTTTATTTATAATATCATTTGATATTTTACTTAAAAACTCATACGGTAGATGAGACCAATCTGCTGTCATTCCATCGGTAGATGAAACTGCCCTCAAAGCAACAACATTCTCATATGTTCTCTCATCGCCCATTACGCCAACAGATTGAACTGGCAGTAAAATTGATCCTGCCTGCCAAACTTTGTTGTAAAGATCAAATTTTTTAAGTCCTTCGATATAAATATCGTCAACTTCTTGCAATAATTCAACTTTTTCTCGGGTAACTTCACCTAAAATTCTAATTGCAAGTCCAGGACCAGGGAAAGGATGACGGTCCAAAATTAAATTTGGAATTTCCAAAGCTCTACCAACCCTACGAACTTCATCTTTAAATAATAAATTTAAAGGTTCTACAACCTTTAAATTCATTTTTTCGGGTAATCCTCCTACATTGTGATGAGATTTTATGGTGGCTGAAGGACCATTAACGGAAATTGATTCAATCATATCAGGGTATATAGTTCCTTGTGCCAGCCATTTAATATTTTTCAATTTTTTTGATTCCGCTTCAAAAACCTCAATAAAATCACGTCCAATAATTTTTCGTTTTTTTTCAGGTTCAGCAACCCCTTTTAAGTCATCAAGAAATTTATCTTTTGCATCAACTCCTATAACATTTAAGCCAATGTCTTTATATTTCTTAAGTACCTTCTCAAACTCATTTTTCCGCAATAATCCATTATCTACAAATATGCTAATCAGGTTTTTACCAATGGCCCGGTCTAATAGAATTGCAGTTACAGATGAATCAACCCCTCCAGATAATCCCAGTACAACTTTATCATTGCCAAGGATTGATTTCATTTCAGCAACTTTTGTATCAATAAATGAGTCAGGTGTCCAATTTTGAGAACAGCCACAAATCCCAACCACATAATTTTTTAGCAGGTTTAAACCTTCGGTAGTATGATACACTTCCGGATGGAACTGTATTCCATATGATTCTTCATTATTAATTTGAAAAGCTCCATATTTAACATCTTCTGTTCCGGCAATTCGGGTATAGTTTTCAGGTAATTTTGCTATGGTATCACCATGAGACATCCAAACCTGTGTATTTAATGAAATATTTTTAAATAATTTATTTGAATTATCAATAAATGTTAAATTAGCCCTGCCATATTCCCTGTGTTTAGATGGTAAAACCTCACCACCAAAATAGTGTGTTAAGTATTGAGCCCCGTAACATATGCCTAAAACAGGTAATTTTGCTTTTATATTAGTTAAATCAGGAATTAATGCATTATTATCACGAACTGAAAACGGACTACCTGATAAAATTACGCCTTTAATAGCTCCATTTAAAGTCGGGATTTTATTAAAGGGAAATATTTCACAATAAACATTAAGTTCTCTTACTCTTCGGGCAATTAATTGGGTATATTGAGACCCAAAATCTAAAATTAAAATTTTCTCCTGCATAGTGATTAAAGCAAACTTCTTTAATTAAACAAATATAATAAATTATAATCCTTTTTAATGATCAAATAAATTCTTAATCTTTAAAGGTCCTTCAATATTAATACCAAATTCCATACCTTCTTCAGCTATATAAATATTTTTAAAAACGGTAGCAGCTTCGCTCTTAATAACATCCAAATCCTTATACCTTGATGAAAAATGACTTAAAAGTAAATTCTTGACCTCTGCAAATTTAGCAATATTTGCTGCATCCTCAGCAGTAGAATGATATGTTTCTTCTGCTCTGTTCTTTAAATTATTTAAAAATGTGGCTTCATGCCATAAAAGATCAACATTTTTAATTATTGATACAATGTTTTCATTATATAAAGTATCTGAGCAAAATGCAAAAGATCTTGGTATATATGATGGTGTAGTTAATATATTATTTCTTATTATTTCACCTTCTTCGGTGACAAAATCCTCACCATATTTAATGTCATTTATTTTCTTTATCGGAATATTATATTTATTTATCAATTCTTTTCTTATATGATTTGGTCTTTTCTTTTCATTAAATAAAAATCCATGTGTAGGAATACGATGTTTTAATGGGAAAGCTTTAATTATAAGGTTTTTATCTTCATAAATTAATTCATCTTTTCCTTCCTTTAAAAAATGGTATACGATGTTATATTCTCTGTTTTTATCAAAAAACTTAAAATGATTATTTAAAATAACTTCAATATTTTTATTTGCATAAATATGTAAATCAGATTTTCTTCCAATAAGATTAAAGGTTGAAATAAGTCCAAAAAGACCAAATATATGATCACCATGCAGGTGACTAATAAAAATATGATTAATTTTTCCAAGTTTAATTTTGCATCTTCGCAATTGAATTTGAGTTCCTTCTCCACAATCAATTAAAAAAAAACGCTCATGTACGTTTAGTACACAAGCGCTTGGAAATCTTTTCGATGTTGGAAGGGCTGAACTATTTCCGAGAACAGTTACTGAAAAGGTCACCTTTATATTCCTTTTTCATCCTCAGATGAAATCAATTCAATACCTTCATCAACCGTATTTGTTATATTTAATACTGTATCAAGTTGTGAAATAGTAATTAATCTATCAACAGCATCTGTTAAACCAGTAAGGACAAACGTACCGTTTGCATTTTTACATAACCGATTGGCAACAAGAATAGCACTTAAACCAGAAGAGTCACAATACCTGCAATTACTTAAATCAAGAATTATATTTTTCTCGCCATTACCTGAGATCAAAACCAATTCTGATTTTAAGGTAGGTGCAACGTTGGTATCAAGTTTTTCTTCTAACACTTGGATTAAGGTATAATTGTCCAGTTTGTCAATCTTGAATTCCATGTTAATCTAATTTAAATTTTTCTAAATATAAGGAATTATTCTTTTTTATCCACATTTTCCTCACTTTGTTTTTCTGATTTTTTTGATTTAGCTTTTTTTTCATTTGCTTCCATTTCAGATTTGAGGCTCGCCAATTCGGTAATATCTCCTAAGGTTGTTTTTTCAAGATTACTCTTCATCTTTTTCTGCGTTTTTTTCACTGCTGTATTAGCAACCTTTTTCTGAGATTTTTCGGTTGATTTTTTCTCATCTTCATAAATCCTTGAATGTGAAAGCACGATCTTTTTAGCAGATTTATTAAACTCAAGAACCTTAAATTCTAATTTTTCATCTATTTTTGGTTGAGAACCATCTTCCTTCATTAAATGTCTCTGAGAAACATACCCTTCAACTCCATATTGTAAAGCTACTAAAGCACCTTTATCAACCTTTTCAATTACAGTTCCTTCATGAATAGAATCAATTGTGAATATAGTTTCAAATACATCCCACGGATTTTCTTCCAATTGTTTATGACCTAAACTTAATCGTCTGTTTTCCTTGTCAATCTCTAATACAACAACATCAATTGCTTCACCAATAGAAGTAAATTCAGCAGGATGCTTAATTTTCTTCGTCCATGATAAATCAGAGATGTGTATTAAACCATCAACCCCCTCTTCAATTTCAACAAAAACACCAAAGTTTGTAAAATTACGAACAGTAGCTTTATGTTTAGATCCAGCACCATATTTATCTTCAATTTTTTGCCATGGGTCATCTTTCAATTGTTTAATGCCGAGTGACATTTTTCTTTCTTCCCTGTCAAGAGTAAGAATTTGAGCTTTTACTTTTTCACCAACTTGCAAAAATTCCTGAGCACTTCTTAAGTGCTGTGACCATGACATTTCTGAGACATGAATTAAACCTTCTACACCAGGTGCAATCTCAATAAATGCTCCATAATCAGCTAAAACAACTACTTTACCTTCAATTACATCCCCAACTTTAAGTTTTTCATCAAGCTGATCCCATGGGTGAGGCGTAAGTTGTTTTAATCCTAATGCAATTCTTTTCTTGTCATCATCAAAATCAAGAATAACTACATTTAATTTCTGATCAAGTGCAACGATTTCTTCAGGATGATTCACTCTTCCCCAAGATAAATCAGTAATATGAATTAATCCATCAACTCCACCTAAATCAATAAACACACCGTATGGGGTTATATTTTTGACAGTTCCTTCAAGAATCTGACCTTTTTCAAGTTTAGCAATAATCTCTTTCTTTTGTTGTTCTAGCTCAGCTTCAATAAGTGCTTTGTGAGATACAACAACATTTTTAAATTCATGATTAATTTTTACAACTTTAAATTCCATTGTTTTACCAACAAATACATCATAATCACGAATTGGTTTAACGTCTATTTGAGATCCAGGTAAAAATGCTTCAATTCCAAATACGTCAACGATCATTCCACCTTTAGTCCTGCATTTAATATACCCTTTAATAATTTCATTTTCTTCTAATGCTTTATTCACCCTATCCCATGAACGTAATGCTCGGGCTTTTTTATGAGATAATAATAATTGACCTTTTTTATCTTCTGTGCTTTCAACATAAACTTCAACTTCATCACCAATCTTAAGCTCAGGATTATATCTGAATTCATTTAAACTAATAACTCCTTCTGATTTATATCCAATATTGATTACAACTTCACGTTTCGTCATGGAAATTACAGTTCCAATAACAACTTCGTTTTCAGCTACTGTTGATAGAGTTTCATCGTATAATTTTTCAAATTCAGCTCGTTGTTTTGAAGAATAAGTATCTCCCTTCTTCCCAACATTATCCCAGTTAAATTCTTCTACAGGTTCGTCAACTTTAGTTTCTTCTTCTTTTTTAGATTTTGAAGTAGTTTTTGCAGGCTTTTCCTCTTCTGTTTCTGATATTGTTTCTTCTTTTACTTCTTCTTTTGCATCAGTTTTCTTTTCTTCAACTGGCTCTTCAACTTTTTTAGTTTCTTCTTTTACAGTTTTTTCTTCCTCAATAACTTCTTCTTTTGCTTCAGATATTTGCTCTTCTTTTATTTCCTTTTTTGCATTAGTTTTCTTTTCTTCAACTGGCTCTTCAACTTTTTTAGTTTCTTCTTTTACAGTT
>CAZBZX010000164.1:0-3337 GCA_964496465.1 uncultured Bacteroidales bacterium | reverse complement strand
TTTTCTTCCTCAAAAACTTCTTTTTTTGCTTCAGATATTGGCTCTTCTTTTATTTCCTTTTTTGCATTAGTTTTCTTTTTCTCAACTGGTTCTTCAACTTTTTTAGTTTTTTCTTTTACAGTTTTTTCTGCTTTAGAACCTTCTTTTGTAGACTTAGATTTCTTTGCAGATTTTTTTTCATCTGTGGTAGTTTCTTCTTTTTCTTCTAATGCTTTATCAGCATTTGTTTCTTTGTTTTCTTCCATGTTAAATAAATAATAATTAATAAGTTAGACATTATATTGAAAAATTGAGGTGCAAAGATATAAATTTTTATTAAAAAAATAATCGTTTGGAATGTAATTGTATTGACTGAAATTAAAACTTAAATGTTGAAATGGTGGTTTATTAAATTTAATTCGTCGAAAGAATATAATCAAAAATATAAAAAATTATGAAAGTTATTACTCAATGTATGTTAATGTTATTATTTGTTAGTACTTATTCTTGTAAAGAAGAAGAAAAAACTGATATTATTAAACTCACTAAAGTTGTTACAAATGTTTCAGCATTTGGAAAATCTGATGGCGCCATTGATTTAACAATTGAAGGCGGTAAAGTACCTTTTACATTTGTATGGTCAAATGGTGCAAATACCGAAGATTTATCAGATATTCCATCTGGTAATTATTTTGTGACTGTTACAGATGCTGATGGTCAAAATAAAATGGATACTGCTTTTGTAGCTGAACCGGATTCACTATCAATTTCTATTAATAAATTAAATACTTCAGCAACAGGATTATCTGACGGTTCAATAGATTTAACAGTTAGTGGTGGTGTTAGCCCATATGCTTATGCATGGTCAAACAATAGTACTGAAGAAGACCAAACTGCTATTCCTGCAGGCAAATATTATATTACTGTTACTGATGCAAATAGCATGGCAAAAAGTGATTCTGTTTTTATTGCTGATCCATTAGCCGTTTCAGGACAAATAACAAATGTTTCTTTTTATAGTGGTGGTGACGGAAAAATTGAATTAAATATTACAGGAGGAACTGAACCTATCAGTTATTTATGGTCAACAGGAGGAAAAAATAACAATATATCTAATAGAGCTGCTGGAGAATACGCTGTTACAGTAACCGATGCAGAAATGACTGAAGTTACAAAGTCATTTACAATTATAGAACCAGATCAGTTATTTGAAACAATTACTTTCCCATCACTTGATAGCTTAGAAATTACAGCTGATTTATACAACAAATCAGATGATTTACCTGTAATATTAATGTGCCATATGGATGGATCGAGCCGGGGTGAATATAGAAAAACAGCTGCTATATTATATGATTTAGGGTATAATTGTATGGCAATTGATCAGAGAAGAGGGACTGCTAAAAATAGTGTAGCTAATATAACAGCCCAAAAAGCTGCAGAAAAAGGATTACCAACAGACTATATAGATGCTTTACAAGACATTCAAGCAGCAGTAAATTACTTGTATAATAAATATAATAAAGAAATAATAATACTTGCCAGCTCATATTCCTGTGGTCTTTCATTTAAAATTACTCTTGATGATGACCATATTTTAGCTCTTGCAGCATTTAGTATTTATTATGATTTTATCGTGAATGATTTAAATCTAAATTTATCAGATTTTACAAAACCAATTTTTGTTACTTCAGAAAAATCGCTTATTAGCTCGCAAGTACAAAAAGTTTATGATGCAGTGAGTTCTGAAGAAAAAACAATATTTACACCTTCAAAAGAAGGAGCACATGGTGGTGATGCATTAAACTCAAGTATTGCGGATGAATATTGGACTGCATTAAAAGATTTTTTAAATAGTCTGAAATAATAAATGTTCATTATTAAGTTATCCTCATAATTACTTTATGGGGATTTTTTATGCTTTAAAAATAGATAAATTCTTGCACCTTCTTTTAATTCATGTATTTTTGCATTAATTAAAATGTTTGCAATGAAAAAAATACTGGTTACCGGAGGAGCTGGTTTTATAGGTTCACATTTATGTGAAAAACTTTTAAATGATGGCAACGAAGTAATTTGTCTTGACAATTATTTTACAGGTTCAAAACATAATATAATCCATTTATTATCAAATCCATACTTCGAACTTATCAGGCATGATATTACCAGTCCTTTTTTTATTGAAGTTGACGAAATTTATAATTTAGCTTGTCCGGCTTCTCCCATTCATTACCAGTATAATCCTATTAAAACGATTAAAACTTCTGTTATGGGAGCAATTAATATGTTAGGATTGGCCAAGCGAATAAAAGCAAAAATTCTTCAGGCTTCCACAAGTGAAGTATATGGTGATCCTGAAGTTCACCCTCAACCTGAAACCTACTGGGGAAATGTTAATCCGATTGGTAAACGATCATGCTATGATGAAGGAAAACGATGTGCTGAAACTTTATTTATTGATTATCATACACAAAATAAAGTAAAAATTAAAATCGCACGCATTTTTAATACATATGGACCACGAATGCATCCAAATGACGGAAGAGTAGTTTCAAATTTCATTGTACAGGCATTACAAAATAAAGATATTACTGTTTATGGTAATGGAAAACAAACAAGAAGTTTCCAATATATAGATGATTTAATTGATGGATTAATAAAATTGATGGATACAAAAGATGAAATAACAGGCCCTGTTAATATTGGAAATCCGAATGAATTTACAATAATTGAATTGGCTAAAAAGGTTATTGAATTAACAAATTCAAAATCAAAAATAATTTACAAAGAATTACCTGAAGATGATCCAGTACAAAGAAAACCCGATATTCAATTAGCAAAAAAAATACTTAACTGGGAACCTACAATTGAACTAAAAGTTGGGTTATTAAAAACTATTGACTATTTTAAAACTATATTAAAATGAAAGGCATAATTTTAGCCGGAGGCTCTGGAACAAGGCTTTACCCAATAACACAATGTATTTCGAAACAAATCATACCAGTTTACGATAAACCAATGATTTATTACCCTTTATCGGTATTAATGCTAGCTGGAATTAGAGAAATTCTTATCATTTCAACTCCAAAAGATATTCATCTATATGAAGATTTATTAGGTAGTGGAAATCAGATTGGTTTATCTATTTCGTATGAAATTCAACCTTCACCTGATGGGTTAGCCCAGGCTTTTTTGATTGGGGAAAAATTTATAGGTAATGATAATGTTTGCCTTATTTTAGGAGATAATATATTTTACGGACATGGATTTGGCCAGACTTTAATGAACTCTTCAAAAGTTGAAAGTGGGGCTGTTGTTTTTGGTTGGTGTGGTGTTTTTGGGGGGGGGTGTGGGGGTG
>CAZBZX010000163.1:0-8946 GCA_964496465.1 uncultured Bacteroidales bacterium | reverse complement strand
CCATAAACAATATCTTTTATTTCTCCGTCAATTCTTACATAAATAAACCCTTTTTTTCTTATTTGCTCGAAAAGCTCTTTATAGTGACCTTTTCTTCCTTTGACAACCGGAGCAAGTATAATTGTTTTTTTATTTTCAAAATGATCTTTAATGAGATTTATAATCTGGTCAGTTGTATATTTTACCATTTTTTCGCCAGTGTTGTAAGAATAAGCATCACTTGCGCGGGCAAATAATAACCTTAAAAAGTCATAAATTTCTGTAATTGTTCCAACTGTTGAGCGAGGATTTTTATTGGTTGTTTTTTGCTCAATTGATATAACCGGGCTTAAACCTGTTATTTTATCTACATCCGGACGTTCCATATTACCAAGAAACTGCCTGGCATAAGCTGACATGGTTTCCATATATCGTCTTTGTCCTTCAGCATATATCGTGTCGAAAGCAAGTGATGATTTTCCACTACCACTTAATCCAGTTATCACGATAAGTTTATTACGTGGAATCTCAACATCGATATTTTTAAGGTTATGTACCCTGGCACCATAAACATTAATAAAATCCTCCTGTTCAATATCTTGCTGGTTTGGATTAAGGATTTTGTCACCAGGTTTATTATTCAATTTACTTAATTTTTAATATTAATTTATATCTTGCTGATTGGTAAAATCGCGATCAAATTTATAAGGAATTTTAATAATATATTTACTTTTTTTACTGTTTGTTAAATAATTTTTTCGTAGCCAAGGATTAAAATATTTAAGTATTTTATAATTAATTCCATTCTTTTTTGCAAAATCTGCAAAATCTTTTACTTCAGAATTAATTTCAATAGTATATGTCTCAATTGGTTGATATAAATCAGTTATTCGAAAATAAAATCCATATTTATCAGGATTGTTTAAAATAGTTTTAATAGCTATAATTCTGAAAACATATCGTGCTGTTTCTTCATTTAGTAACAGATCATAATAATTATGTTGTTTTTGTATTTCAATTTGTTTATCTAATCCAGTTTTTCCATTATTATAAGATGCTGCTACTAAAGTCCAGTTTTTATAATATCCATACATTTTAAGAAAATACTTACATGCTGCTTCAGTTGATTTTTCAAGATGATATCTTTCATCAATTTCCTCGTTTACTTCCAGACCATATTCTTTAGCTGTTTCTTTTAAGAATTGCCAAAATCCTACCGCGCCTGAGTTAGATACAACATTTTCAAGTCCGCTTTCTGCAATGGCCAAATATTTAAAATCATCAGGTACATTGTAATATTTCAAAATAGGCTCTATAATAGGAAAATATCTAAAACTTCTTTTTATAAATATTAAAGTTTGAGATTGCCAGTAAGTGTTAACAAGAAGTTCCTTGTCAAGACTTTCTCTTGTATCAAAATTATTTAAAGGCATTTTTTCATTGGCAAAAAATAAATTATCGGGTAGGGGCAGAGCAAAAATGGAATAGTTTTCACTAAATTCCTTCCGAAAATTTTCATCATCATCAAAAATATCAGAAGAAAATACAAATAGAAATATAAAAGTAATCATTAAAATTCCAACAATATAATACAAAAGCCTTCCCCTGGAAAAGTTCATAAAATTTTTAATTTACTGTAATTCAATTTATTTTTAGGAAATCGAAAAGATTTCGTCATAGTGTTTTATACATGTAAAGCTAAGAAAAGTTTAAAACTTATAACGAATTCCTGTAAAAAATGCAAATGTATATGGATGGGAGCTTATGAATTCATCATTATTTATCGAATTTATGAAGTATTTAAACGAAGGTTCAAAATTTAATGTAAAATTATTGAGAATGGGATAATCAAATCCTAATCCAACAATACTGCTATAATTGAGTGTAGAGAAATCGGTTGTTTCAGGTATGGAATTTCGCTGATCATCAACAGTATAATAAAACAATTGATTACTTATCAATATGTCAGTACTTATGCCACCTAAAACATTAATATCTAATTTACTCTCAATAACTTTGTATTTAAGAATAATAGGGATTTCAATATATCCGTATGTTTTAATTAAATTACCTGATGGATTTAACTGGGTTTGATTAATACTTTGGTCAAGTGATGAAATATTTACAAATTGGTCATCACTATAGTTTTTTACTGCATTTATTACCCTATCATTTATTACAAGACCGTTATATTTTGGTTGATCTGGTGATGTATTTTCTTCCGGAAATAGGTCATATGATATTTCTGTTGTATTGTCAGTACGGCCAGGATCAGCGTAATCAAATGCTTGATTATTATCTACAAAATAATTTGTTCCCGGTTCAGTTTGCAACTGTCCTGATGAAGTGTTGATCTTCCCTGAATTCCTATAGTTTTCTACAACTGATAACTCTGCATCACTCCCATAGCTGTATACTCCAATATCATTAATTTGCTGACCCATATGTGAGTAATATATACCAGATTGAATTGAAAATCTTTTATCAGTATTAATATTTACATTTATTCCACCTGAATAAGCCAGCATTTCACTTTCATTTAATGTATTACTATAAGAATAAATATCAGCCTGTTTTTCCTTAATATCTCTTTTGGCAATCATAGGAGAAAACTGACCACCAATTTCCCACACAGTTGAATTATCATATGCAATATTTTCTTCTTCATAATTATTGAACATCTCATTCAATTTGGCTTTTATATATTGTTCTGATAGATGAATTTTATTGTTGGTTATTGCTGAATTTCTTATTTTATATTGCAAAGGTGTTAATAAGGAAATTTTTTCTTCATTTTTATTTTCATTTAATACTAAATTATTATTAGCAATATAATCACTTTGCATTTCTTCTGAAATAACATTTTTACTGCTGGTGCTATTAGATTTAATTAATGTAGGATTTTCAGATAATTGATTTTCAGCAGAAAGTAAATTACTTTGGTCATTTTTGGAAATGATTGCTGATTGATTATTTTGAGCTTCCTTTAAAATGATTTGTTTATTTTCTGTAATAACTGATTTGTTTAATTTATTATAATATAAATAGCCCGTTCCTAATATAATTAGAAATGTAATAGCTGCTGCTACCTGGTAAAAAACAAGAAATTTATGTTTTTTTTCAGATTTATTTAAGTCTTCCTCAATAATATTCCATATACCTTTCGGAGGATTTACTTCGTAAGCATCCAGAGAATTTTTGAAATAATCATCAATATGTTTTAACTCTTCATTCATGTTTTTTAGTTATTAAAGTTGAAGAATTATATAATGCACTAACTTTTTCTTGTAGAATAGTTCTGGCCCGTGATAAATTTGACTTTGATGTTCCTTCAGATATGTTAAGCATTTTGCTAATTTCTTTATGACTATAGCCTTCAATAGCATAAAGATTAAAAACAGTTCTATATTGAGGTGAGAGGTTTTGAACTAGTTTTAGTAAATCTTGTTTAGAAATTTCGCTTTCAATATTTGTGTCATCTTCCTTTGTTTTCACATATATTTCATGAATAGGCTCTGTTTGAATCGTATTCCTGAACTTTTCTAATGCCGTATTTACTATAATTTTTCTCATCCAGCCCTCAATTGCCTTTGGTTCTTTTAGTTGTTGAATATTTTTAAAAATTTTAATAAAACCTTCGTGTAATATATCGCATGCATCATCCTGGTCTTTCATATATCGCATGCATACTCCATACATTTTTTTTGAATAAAGCTCGTACAATGAAGCTTGCGATTTTCTATCACCCGATTTACATCCTTCAACTATTTTTAAAATATCATTCAAATCCTAGGTTTTATTTTTCTGCTAAATTATTATTATTTAAGTTTTTTGGTATTTCTATACTTATTTTTCTTTGTAGATGCAATTTTTAAACCAATGGTTGCGTATTCTATAAAAATTATAAAAAATTATACTTGGAAGCAACCTTTATAAAATTTAGTAATCTTTATATATATAATTAATAGTTACGCAAAAAAAAATGATATGAAGAAAATTGCTAATTATATAAACGTAAAATTTGATTTAGGTATCGCTTTAGTTTTTGTTGCAGCCTTTATATTTTTATTATATTCGATCCTAATTTTAACTAATCTTTATTAGTTGAGGATCTTAATAAGGGTAATTTTGGCTAATTGTTTTCGCGAAATAAGTAAATTTTATTTTTCACCACATCATAGTGGTTATCTTCCGAAGTTAAGATATAATAATAAATTCCTGTAGGTGCTTCAGAACCAGACATTGTTCGGCCATCCCAGGTAACTATTTTCGATTGATTTTTATAAATTAATTCTCCTGCCCTGTTAAAAATTTCAAGTGTCATGGTGGTAATGCCATTTGAATTCACTACAAATAAATCATTTATATGATCATCATTTGGAGTAAATATATTAGGTAAATTTGTTAATGCAGGATCAGAAATTGATACATCAATTTGTGCAGAGTCAATGCAACCAAGTTGATCATTTATAATCATCTTAACAGTATAGGTGCCTTGTCCTGAATATCGCTTTAATTTACTTAGTGATGGGCCGTTCAAAATATCACCATCGCCATAATTTAATTTATATGTATAAACAGGATTATTAATAGTATCTTTTATTGATTTATCGACAAATATTCTTGAGAATACTCCGGTTTGGGGAATAATAGAATCACTAAAATTTGCTATTGGTGTTTGATTTACAAATATAGTATCACTTTTAGGTAGGGTCCCATTTATTGTATGTGTGATTGGATATGTGCCAGGAGAAAATGATTTAACAACAGAATCAAGCGTAGAAGTTGTACCATCCCCAAAATCCCAGAAATATGAATTGGCTCCAACTGAAATATCTCTAAATTTTAATCGCAAACTGTCGCAAGCTTTTTTGGGACTTAAAGTATCAATTTCAAAATCAACAAATTGTTGAGAATTTAGCAATTGAGAAAAGAAAAATAGTGTGAATATGAAAAATATTACTTTATATTTCATAAAATATAGATATCCCGTAAATATATTAAAACCGACATAAAAATACCTAAATTTTTTCAGTTAATTTTTTAACAAATTTGTATTTATTAAAGAATTCTTTCGCAATAACTCTAATAACTGTATAGGATGGAATAGCAAGAATCATTCCGGTTATACCAGCCATACTGCCAGCTGCAAGAATTACAATAAAAATTTCTAATGGATGAGCATTCACACTATTTGAAAAAATTACCGGTTGAAAAATTATATTATCCATTAGTTGAACAGAAAGAAAAACAATAAGCATATATGCCAGCATTGGAAGTAACTCGGTGTAAAATTCGAGATGAAGATGGGTGGCTAATCCAAGTGTTAATCCTACCAGCGTGCCAAGTATTGGTCCAATATATGGTATTACATTTAAAAATCCTGCAAACAATCCAATCACAATGGCATGATTAAAATCAATGCCAACAATAGTTTGTCCAATAGTAACAAGAATAATTATTAAAGTTATTTGAATAAGTATCCCGATAAAATATCGTGAAAGAAGTTTTTTGATTGAAGAAAGAATATGCATTACGCTATCTTCATGTTTTTCGGGAGCAAACAATAAAATACTATTTACTAAAAGCCGGTCATCTTTTAGTAGAAAAAAAGTAATAAATGAAATGGAAAAAATGGCGATAAAAATATTTCCTAGTGTTGCAGCTACGCCACTAAAAATTGAAGAGACATTCGTTAAGTTAATAATTGAACTAATTTTTTCAGTTATAAAATCTTGAATTGACCTATTGTTATTTTCATTAATACTATATTTTTGAATCAACTCATCTAATTTTTCAATCGGTTCCTGAATATTATTTATTACTACTTGAATATTTAAATTTGATAACTCATTTGCTTCACTTGCCAAAATGGGTATAAAAATCCTGAAAAAAGAATAGAAAACTATCCAGATGGTAACTAGTGTAATAAATGCACTTAACCATTTTGGTATTTTAATATTTTTATATCGAATTTTATTGAGTAAATCAGCAAGTGGTTTACCCATCAATGAAAGAACTGCTGCAATTATTATATACACAATAATTGATATAAAATACCAGGTTAAAAAACCGATTAAAATTAATCCAAAACCGATTAGAAAATATTTTTGATTTTTACTCATATTTACAAATTTTTACTTGCGTCTAAAATGCCTTTATACAATATTTTTATCAAATATAAGTTAAAGATAATAGTTTATTTACAATCAGAATAATAAAAAAATATTTACTTATTTTTGCCTTCTTTAGATTTGTTTATGAGGAAGTATTTATCAACCTTACTTTTACAAATAATAGCGATTTCTGCGTGGAGTGGTGCCCCTAAGTACAGTAACGATTATTTAAATATTGGTGTAGGAGCAAGATATTTAGCTCTTGGGAGCTGCGGAAATGCATTGGTTAATGATATAACTTCAGGCTATTGGAATCCTGCAGGCTTGGTAGAAATTAATAATAAATTGAATTTTGGTTTCATGCATGCAGAATATTTTGCAGGTATTGCAAATTACGATTATATAGCTGCATCCCGAAGAATTGATGAAAATTCGGTTATTGGAGCTTCTGTTATTCGATTAGGAGTGGACGGAATTTTAAATACGATTGATTTAATTGATAAAGACGGGAATTTTAATTATGATAATATTTCAAAATTTTCAGTCGCTGATTATGCTTTTCTAACTTCCTACGCTAAAAGATCAAAGATTGATGGACTACATTATGGAGGAAATGTAAAGATCATTTACAGGAATTATGGAAAATTTGCCAGTGCCTATGGATTTGGATTTGATTTAGGTGCACAGTATATTAAAGAGAAATGGTTGTTTGGCGCTACCATTCGAGATATTACTTCAACTTTTAATATTTGGGTTTTTAATGAAGATGAGCTTGAAATTACAATATTGGATTCTGTATTTAATAAAGCTCCGGATAATTCAATTGAAGTTACTTTACCAAGAATAATTATAGGACTTGGAAGAAATTTCATGATTAGTGAAAAATTTGGAATAACACCTTTACTTGATCTGGAAATAACTACTGATGGTAAGAGGCATACTTTAATTAATTCTAATTTGTTTAGTATTGATCCGCGATTTGGATTAGAATTTAATTATAAAAAAATTGTTTATTTACGTGCTGGAATTAATAATATGCAAATGACACCCGATTTTGATAAAGATGTTTTTACCTTTCAACCAAATTTCGGGTTAGGGGTAAATTTTAAAGGTATACATATTGATTATGCTTTAACCGATATTGGCAGCAATTCTGTTTTATATTCCCATGTATTTTCTTTACTCCTCTCGATTAAGTAATTGGCTTTAAATATAATTTTTGTAAGGCTAAATAATAATATGTAAATTTCCGAAAATTCTGAAAATAATGTTGACTATAGCTGTTGATTTTGATGGTACTATTGTTGAACACGCTTACCCTGAGATTGGTGAGGTAAAATTATTTGCTTTCGAAACGTTAAAAGAACTTCAGAAAAATAATTGCAGATTGATTTTATGGACATATAGAACAGGGAAAGAACTGGAAGATGCTGTGTATTTTTGTAGAGAAAATGAAATTGAATTTGACGCTATTAACAGTAATTATCCTGGTGAAGAAATGAATAGTGATGTGAGCAGGAAAATAAATGCCGATATTTATATTGATGATAAGAATCTTGGCGGATTTCCAGGTTGGAGTGAAACATGGCAGTTAATTGCACCTATAATTGGAGCTGAAAATGGATTAGGCTATAGCTTTTATAAAAAAGAAGATAATTCTTGGATTTCTAGATTGTTTAAGAAAAAAACTTAAGATCAAATATGCTTAATTCATTTATAATTAAATTACTTATTGCTATCTTAATTTTGGCAGCTTGTAAAGAAAATGCCAGGCCAAAAGTTGCCGGAAGTAATAATCAGCAAAAATCAATTTTTCTGCCATCAGAAAAGAAAAAAATACAGATAAATAATATTGTAAAAGATAAATTAGTTCCACTTGATAAATTATTAAGTTTTGAAGTACAGACATTAGGAAGGAAATCGGATCTTGATTCGATTTGTATATTTAGTAAAGGAAATAAAATAAAATCATACACTGAGTCTTTTACTAAAATATCAGTAAATACTAATGAGCTTGGATTAGGAAGAAAAACATTTAAAATTTCAGGTTTTTTTAAAGACAAAACACGTCAGGATTTTTATTATGAGTATTATATTATTTCAAATACTGAACCTCAAAAATATAGCTATAAAATTATTAATTCATATTCTCATGATATAAAGGCATTTACGCAGGGCTTAGTTTACGAAAATAATTTTCTGTATGAGGGGACTGGGCAATGGGGAACCTCTTCACTTCGAAAAATAATAATGGAAAAAAATGAAATTATTCAAACAGTCAATTTGGCGAGTAATATTTTTGGAGAAGGAATATGTATTATCGATGATAACATTTTTCAACTTACCTGGCGTAATAATCAGGGATTTGTATATGATAAGAAAAGTTTTAAATTGATCAGGGAATTTGAATATTTTACTGAAGGATGGGGACTTACAACTGATGGTGAAAAATTGATTATGAGCGATGGATCAAATATTATTTATTTTCTTGATAAAGATTACTTTTCTGAGATTGAAAGAATTGAAGTTTATGATAATAAAGGTCCGGTTAATATGTTAAATGAATTAGAATATATAAAGGGTGAAATTTTTGCCAATATATACGGGCAAGATTATATAGTAATAATTGACGCAAAAACTGGTAAAGTAAATGGGAAAATAAATACAGAATCAATTCGTCCTGAAGGTGTTGTGAAAAATTCAGAACACGCTTTTAATGGAATTGCTGTTAAAGGAAACAATTTATTAGTTACAGGGAAATACTGGCCGGTTTTATATGAGATTGAAATAATTCCTGAATAATTTCCCTTTCATCATAAACGCGCCCGGCGTAATTGATGCAGGTCTTGCC
>CAZBZX010000162.1:0-9024 GCA_964496465.1 uncultured Bacteroidales bacterium | reverse complement strand
ACTCAGCAAATGGAGAAGAAGTAATGAATTTATTGTCGCAGTTAAATGAGGAAGGCACAACTATTGTAATGGTTACGCACTCACCTTCCCATGCTGAAAAAGCGCATCGTATTATTCAACTGTTCGATGGACATATTGTGACGGAGAATATTAAGAAGGTTCTGTAATAGGATTATGAAATTTATAATGGGCTAAAGCCCAAATAACTTTATTGATTTTTAAATCCGTTGGCTTAAGCCAACGGTAATTATAATCTTTCCTACCTACAATAATTCGATAAAAATTGTAGTATATTGGCCGTCTGCTAAAGCAGACGGATATATTTAATAAATATATTAGGGCTTTAGCCCTTATTATTAAGTTTGTTATAAAAGTTCGGAAAATATCGTTTACTTCTTTTTTGGTCTATGTAAAGCTTCATGGGTTTCTTTCAATAAATCAATTAATGGAATGTTAGGTGGAATTTTACTGGTGTCTATTTTTTGCAGATGCTCATCAATAGGATGCTTTCCTGGAAACCAATGTTCTTCAGCCTCGAAAATCCCATAGCGATATATTCCAAAATCAAGCATATCATAACATTTCCAAAGTTTACGCATTCGTAAAATTTCAGGTATATTGATACCTGAAGGATCATTCTGAAACTCATATCCTTCATAATCAGCATATGGATCTTCAAGTTTTAACGCATCTAAATTGTATTTAATTTTTTTATCTTCATTATTCAAAGGAATATGGGTTGGGAAAATTCCTTTCATTTCTTCGAAATGTGATTTCTCATTCATACCAAACGATAAGGTATGCACAGCAGGGGAACTTAGGCAAAATCTCGCATTCCATTGAATAGGAGTGGAGGGGGCAATAATATCTTTAAGTTTTTTTGGTGCATTAAAAAGTTGTCCTCCCTTATCATTTGGGGAAATAATAAAAACTCCCATATTTTTAGATTCAGCAAGTGCAATAACCCCATAATTTCGCTGAAAGAAATAATAATAATGCAGGTTTACAAACTCAAACAAATCAGTTTCTATTGCTTTAATCAATATTCCCAATGGTGCGTGACCACTAAATCCAACGTGTTTTATAACTCCCTGCTCTTTAAGTTTTAATAATGCCTCAACCGGACCATCTTTTTTTATGGCTATTTCACAGCGTTCTCTGTTATTTATTCCATGCCATCCGTAAAAATCAAAATAGTCTGTTTTTAATGTTTTTAATTGCTCTTCAACCAGTTTATAAGTATCATCTGCTGTGATGGGGTCGCCTTTTGTCATTAAAAAGTAGGATTCTCGAGGGATTTTTAAGATATCATTCAGTACAATACCATATGCTTTTTCACTTTTTTTATAACCGTATGCAGTTTCAATATGATTTATACCACTATCCAAAGCCAGCTCAACAGTTTCTTTGCATTGCTCAATCGTATCATCAGGAATTTCATCTCGCGGATTGTCCCAGGTATGTTTAAAGCGCATTCCTCCTAATGTAATTACACTTATATATTTATCCGTTTTCCCGAATTTCCGGTATTCCATTTTATCTTTATAGTTCAGTATTTGCGATTTATTCATAAGAAATTTACTTTAGGGCCTAAAGATATTTATTTGTTTTATTTGGGCAAAAGCAATAAAAGAAATCAAATAAAAATAAACATCAATTTCATTGTTATATTAATAATAGATTAAAAATTTGCCCGTATCTGAATTCCACCGATATGAATAACTTTTGAATCATTTGAGCTTCTTCCTTCATAATTCAATTGCAATACTAAACCGCTAACCAGGTTTTTCCTTAAACTAACAGACCAAGTATAGTTATTGCCGGGCCTTAACCCTTCAAGCATCTCATAAGCAATCGGAGAATTTTCTGCAGCATTATATTGTAGTTTAATGTAATTTGCATTTGCAAGTAGTAATCCTTTTAATGCTAAACTTGTTTTATATTCAGCTCCAAAAATATGTCCTGTTAGTTTTTCTTCAGCATTTTCATTCCGTTTATTATTATTTAAATAACTCGTGTTAAGTTGCGATTTTGAATTGATTTGAAATTGAACCTCTAATCGGTTGCTTTGATTAATGATAGAATAATTTTTTGATTGAAAATATTCTGAGTTTGACTTTTTATTTAATATGCTTGTATAACCATTCACGTAGATTCCTTTTTTAATTTTTGAATATATCTGAAGCTTATTTTCAATAGTTGATTTTTTATCGATTCCATTTATTAGCAGTAAATTATTTTTTGAGTTAAGGTGAATTAATTCTGTCCAAAAATCAGAGCTGTTTTTGTTAAAAGCAAACGAGTTTTTTATGCTGGTATTTAAGCTTTGCGAGATATAATTACTATTTGTATAGAGAAATGGATTTAAATTCTCAACTATGCTTATATCTTTATTTTTTTGTGATACCCTGAAACTAAAATCATTTGAGAATTTTGAAATTGTTTTTTTTAATCCTGATTTTTGCGACCAAACTCTGTAAGGATCAAGGATTAAGGATTGACTAAACTGGTTAAAATATATTTTTTCATAATGATTTGTAGGCACAAAAACGCGAATATAATTTGCCTCATCTGAAAAATTGGCCATTTCGAATTCATCCAGTTCCTGAACATTATTATTGTTGTAATCATTCCATGTATAAATTCCTTCGCCCTGCACAACTTTTATATAGGAAAATTCCTTCACCTGTTCCATGCCAGTTCCCACTTCATAAAAAGTAGAAGTATTTATGGCTCTATTTATAAAATTTGAATAATTTTCTATTCTTCCAATTACCGTTTCTGTCTCTTCATTACTTGAGAGAAGCGTATCAAGAATATGCAGTTTCCTATAAGTAATCCCTGTTTTAAACGTAGTATGATCCTTAATAATTCGGTATTTCAAATTTATATCTTTACTTAAACTTGCATTTTTTAACTGGTTATTTAATGGAAGTTTATCAAGCCTTGATCCATAACTAAGTTCGGTATAGTTTTTTAAGGAATCGCCATAACCAGCGTAAACATTATATTGATCGAATTTATAGCTATTAAAAGTGAGACTATCTGTTTGGTTGTTATGCCACTGATTATATTCTGTTTCTTCTTTTATTCCAATAATTAGTTTTGAAATGGTCTTGGATAGATTTCCATTATACCTTAAAAAACTTGTGTTATTTATCGAATCGGTTGTTGTTAATTTACTCCCTGCTGCTGCAAAGTTAAAACCACTTTTTAAAAGATTAATATTTAAACCATTTTTTAATGCTTTATAATCAAATCCTTTATTCAGGTTTTCTATTTTATAACCAATTGTGCCCAGTTCGTTTTTAAAATAGTCAGTTTTAATACTTATTAAATTTTCCTTTTCAAATAATGGGTTATATTGTAAATTCCAGTCTCTTTCATATTCAACAGGTTTATATCTTTCAATAGGACGGAATTTATAATCATTAAATTCATAATCGATTCCGGATGTTAATCCGGTTTTCCCCGAATCATTTAAGAAAAAAGTATTTACTAATCCCAACTTTAATGCAATACCAGTATTGTCGTCATTTTGAATGGAACTAAAAGTATTTAAATCGTTATTGCTTACTCCAATTTCAACGAATGATTGTAGTGTTCGCGTAATATTAAAATCATAACCAAATGTTATAAGTTGCTGTTTTTTAGGGGTGACCAGCAAACTAACAGGTTCATACATTCCCTGTTTAATTCCATTTTCAGGAGGCACCCATTTAAAAACCTTACCATTAGCTGCTGATATATCCTGAATATAATTCCCATTATTTTCACCCACAAAAGAAAAACCTACTTTATAAATGGCGCTATCAGGATTTATTGAATAAATAAAAGCTGAATCGTTGTACTGAGCAATATAAACTCTTTTATACCTTACAAATTCATTGTTGTAATCCACTGTTCTATAATTTGGCACAATAGCATTACCTAAATTATCACCTATTGATGAAAGCATTTGTTTATCTTCATCAGTTAAATCCTGATGCAGTGGCTGATTTTTAACATCCTGTTCATTATAAATATTTATCCAGAATTCTCCCTTTTTTGTTTCTATTAAGTGGTGATTATATACCATAAACCGGGCATAATTTCTGTCTGAATATTCAAATTCAACAATTATTCGCTTGTCTTTAGTAATAGGATGATTAGTTGTAAAGATTATTTCAGCAGAATTGTAATTCATTATATAATCTTCATCTTCACCGCGTTTTAATAATTTTCCATCCATATATACTTTTTCTGTTCCAGCCAGGATAATAATATACATTTCATTATTAGCTCCATAAAGCCTGTATGGACCTTGATTCCCTTCAATAGCATCAAGTTGATTTTTGGCAAACCGGCCTTTTGCAATTGCTCCACTAAAAGTTGTAGTATACTTATTTTTATTTTTTTTACCAGGTGTTGTATTAATAGTGGCAATTCCACCCTGCCCTTTTTTATCGGCCCGTAAAAAATATCCCTGGTCGTGGATTAACTCAAAATCGCCAGCTGTTGTGTTTACTGATTCATTAAAAATATTAATATACACTTTATCGAATTCCTGTATTTGTTGGGTATATCCATCAGGTTGAATCGGAATATTTTCATCTGTAATAGCTGCAACAATATTCAGATTATTATCCAGTTTACCAGATAATTGAAGGTTTAAATTTGAATTCACAATAACATCCTGGTTATTTCCAAAGCTTATGCCTCTTGAAATATTTCCGGATTTTTCAATTTTTTCGTTTAAAAATGGATTAAATGATACTTCCTCTTTATATGTAATTGGTTTCTTAAATTCAGGCCCAAGGATTATTTTATCGTAATCTTTATGAAAAAATGTTTGTGAAAAGTTATATGGAAATACTCTATAAGAAATGGTTATTTCTTGATTTTTTTGAATTTTTTTTTCATTGAATCGAATAGATGAATTCGAAAAATTAATGATATATAAAGAATCCATAATATGATTGCCAGATTGATCATATATCTGAACAGATGAAGGAATAATGCTTAATGAATCAATTATTATTGAATCACTTATTGTTTTGATCGTTTTCTGTCGAAGGTTATTAAAATCCTGAGCAAAAATTGTTGAGAAAGTGACTATAAAAAAAATAACACTAATACATGTGATTTTTTTTACAATTTTTAAAAATCCAGATGCATTTAAAAAACGAACTGATAAATCGTATGTCTTTTTCAAAAAAATGAATTTTTATTTACAATTAAAAGGATTTATAAAGAACGTGATTTTTTATAGATTGTTAGTTTTGAAGGATATAATTATTTCAAATATTTTCTATAATTCCTATAATAAAACAGCATTCTGCGATATTGTTCCTCAGAAAAATTACACTTACATTCTTGAGGACTAAACGACATAAAATTTGCAACCGATGGTATATAATCTTCTCCATTTGTATCATAATCATACATGATATATTCACATCCTTCTACTTTATTAAAAAGATTTGGATCGGCATAAGTGTCGCAAATTAAATCACCAGCAACCTTGCAATTTGTCCCATTAACAAATTCTTTATCATGTATATTTTCATGTGTATGTAGCAAACCAAAAAAATGGCCCATTAAATGAATTAATCCCGATTGTGTAAAATCTTGCTTAATCAATAAAATATAAGGTTTATCCGGTTCATTTGGAAAATAAGTCAATCCTGAATAATTTATATTATTAAATGTCAGTTCATCAAATAAATAAACATTAATAGTATTTTTTTCAGAGAATTTTGTAATGACCTCGTCTTTTTCTAATAACGAATCAATGATGCAATAATTTGGATTTTTAATTTTAATCAATTTTAAAATTGAGAATGAAATTTCTATAGGTTGAAATGAAGCATTTAGTTTTGACAAACCAAGTTCTATATCATTTTTAGTAATATTACTATCTCCATTAGCATTAACTGTATAATATATACGTAATGAAAGCTCAACAGGGACGGGAATAACAATTAATTCCTGTTCTGTCACTTGATTTTTAATCAGAGTATCAATAAAATCTGATGTTAATGTTGAATAATCAGGTATTGATTGACAGTAACTAATAGTCGATATTGATAAAAGAATTAAAAAGAATTTGAAAAAATAGATATATTTTAATTTCATGATTTTAAATATTAATCATCTTCCGGTTCACTAAAGGTATTAATTTCCCCGATTATTTTTATTTCGGTACGTCTGTTAAGTTGCCTGCCTTCAGGATTATCACTTCCATCATCATTTGTATTTGGGGCTATGGGCAATGACTCACCATATCCTCTGGCAACCAACCTGTTTGGCAGAATTCCCTGCTCAATTAAATAATTAACTACGCTTTCCGATCTTTTCTGTGATAAGCGCAAATTGTAAGCTTCACTTCCCATATTATCAGTATGCGAACCAATTTCAATAATAGCATTCGGAAACATGTCAAATATTTCAATAAGTGAAGTATCCATTTTTGTTTTAGCTTCTTCGGTTAATTTAAACTTGTCATATTGGTAATATACATTAAATAAGATAGTAAAGTCGGGGACATAACTAATACTCGTAGCTTTTAAAAATAAAGTATCCTTACAATCAAAATTATCAGTATTAAAGGTTAATACTTTATCAAAATAGCCATAATTTTTTACACGTATTTTATACGTATTATCTCTTTCCAAATTGAAATAATAAAGTCCTTTTTCATTCGATTTGGTTGATCGTATGAATACTTCTCCTGCTGTTGATTTATCAATCAGGTATAATTCAGCAGGAATATTATTTAAAGGTTTTTGAATATCATTATAAGCTATACCCATATTAAATTTTTGATTTAAAACTTCAATAATATCTTTATTCGGTATTCCGGTTATTTTACCCATTGTAAAAATATACGTACAGTCGAATTTTTTATAGTAGTAAATATCATCACAGCAACTGCCGTTTTCAAGTGAATTTGAGCCAGGTCTATTCGATGTAAAAAAACCTTCATTAACATTATATGTGGTATAGTACAGATCATCATAACTTGAATTTAAAGGTGAAGGTAAATGTTCAACTGAGATCCATTTTTTCATACTTCCTGTAGCTTTATACACATCAAAACCTCCAAAACCAAGGTATCCTGTTGAACTGAAATACAATGTACTGGTTGAGTTATCATAAAAAGGAGTACATTCATCTCCCGGGGTATTTATACTGCTCCCAACATTTCTTGGTTCCCTGTAGGTATCTGTTCTTTTATTATATGATGTATACCAAATATCTAATCCCCCTTTTCCTCCCGGACGGTTTGATACAAAATAAATAATTTCCCTTCTTCTTTCCGGATCAATACCAACTGTAGGTTGGGTTGATGTATAGTTTTCATTGTTTACCGGATAATTGATTTTTATGGGAATTTCCCAATTATTATTTTTTTTATAGCTTAAATATAGTTCTGAAATTTCTTCTTTTTTCCAGTTTGTTTTGCTTTGGGTAAAAAAGAGCTTATCACCTTCAACTGAAAGGGCAGAATTTCCGGTATTGAAAAAAGAATTGTTAATGGGTCCATCAATTGATCCTTCAAAGATCCAGTCATCATTATTTTTTTTGGCGAGGTATATTTTTCTTAAATTTTTCGATTTTATAGTATCTTCAGTCATTAAAGCGCTGAATAGGAGTAAACTGTCATTTACTGGAAAAGGAGCAAATTCAATATGAGCTTTATTAATTGATTCATTTAAATGTTTAATTAATATTCTTGTTGAATCGGTTTTATTGTTTATTGCCAATTTTGCTCCTTCAATATGGATTAAGGAAAGCTTTTTATAATTTCTAAGTTTTTTATTTCTTTTAGACAGTTTATAGAATTTCTCATAACTCTCTATTGCTTTATTATACTCTTGTAAATTCATACACATATTACCAAAATAATAGGTTGCCAATGTATATTTTTTCGACTTCGATTGAATTACTTTATTATAATGCCATTGCGCATTTTTATAGTCGCGTGTTAAGCGGTATAATTCAGCTAAATTATAGTTTACCTGAATATTAGATGGATTTTTAACTATATATTCTTTATAATAATCAATGGCCTGGTAAACATTACCTGAGTGCTGACATTTTTTGGCTAAATGAAGAATACGGTATGTTTTTATACTAAATTTATTCTTCTTTTCTTGAGTTCCATAAATAGTGGAAGTGCAGGATAAAAAAAACAATAAAAAAACAATGGTTTGTATGATAAGATATTTTTTTTTCATTGTTAATTATCATTGTAATAAACAAGGTTCAACATAACTTTTTTTATTAATTAACCTGCCATTATAAATTAAAGAAAATTCGAAAGCGCCATTAAAATTTGTTGCTTTTCTTAATGATGAGATGTTTAAATCCCATGTAATGGTTGCTTTTAACCCTTTAATATTTATTCCGGTCCCAACAATCATGGCATCCAGATTTTTAAATAGGTTACTTCTGAAAAATCCAATTAAATCAATACTGCTTATTTTATTATTCTCATGGTATTTTAGCAAGGTAATATTTGCTCCTGAAATTAATTCCTGGATACTTGCAGATTTGCTGTAATATATTGATGGGGCTATATTCATAAACCGTTTTATGGGAACTTCAATATTTCCATGAATATTTAATTTCATTGGAATTTTTGTATTCTTCGAATTTTCAAAGAATGACTCAGATGGTTTTAAAATGTGTGAAACGGAAATTCCCGCAGATGGAAAGAATTTTCCATAATTACTTCTCCAGAATACCCCAGCATTTAAATCGAAATGAGCAAAATTGTTTAAAAGATATTGTTCATTTGTTGGAAGAAGAGGAGTAAACTCTCCAGTTTCAGGATTGTACTGTGAATCAAATAATAAATTTTCCGAATCGAATTGCTTGGTAACCAATCCAGGTTGAACACCTATACTAATTTGATGGTTATTAAAATATTTAAAATAACTAATTGAAAAGAACATATTATTTATTTCCAGTTTATTTCCTCCAGAAGCGTCATGTAAAAAATAACCGCCAATTCCGATATTATCGTTTAAAAATTTC
>CAZBZX010000161.1:0-9030 GCA_964496465.1 uncultured Bacteroidales bacterium | reverse complement strand
GCATATGAATTAAAAATTTCAATGATTAAAAAGCTTTTTAAATATGGAATAAAGATAAAAACTCTATATGGAGGTAATGTTCCGACAAAGGAGGAAGAAAAACAAATAGAAGAAAGCACATTAATAATATCGACACCTCTCTGCTAACTGGTGGTGAAATTTATTAATCTTAAACCCGGTGAAAATTACCTGGTGAAAGTGCAGGATGAAGAAGATATTTTACAATTAGCTATTTATGGTACGGAGTTTAAAATAAAGGATAAAGTAATAATTCTTGCAACAATTAAAGACATTCAGAATGTATTGGAAGACCAGGAAACGGAAGCCTGGCAAAAATTAATTCGTGTATTAACGCATGAAATCATGAATTCAATTACCCCAATTTCTTCTTTATCCTCAACACTTGATTTAACGTTAAAACAATTTATTGATACGGGCTCTGAGAACTTTGCGGAAAATTGCACTATTGATACTGCGAAAGAAATACAGCAAGCCTTGCATACGATTAATAAAAGAAGTAACGGTTTATTACATTTTGTCAATACTTATCGGAATTTGACCAGAATTCCCAAACCAAACTTTAAAATTATTAGGATTAAAGAATTAATTGATAATATCTCAAAATTATTTGAAGATGAGTTGAATCAAAAGCAAATAAAATTATCAAAATCAATAGAACCATCTAATATAGAATTTTCAATTGATGAACAGCTTTTAGAGCAAGTATTAATTAATTTAATACAAAACGCTATACAGGCATTAATTAATATAAAAGAACCTATAATTGAAATAAAGGGATTTTACAATAAAAGAGGCAGGATTACCCTGCAGCTTTTAGATAATGGTCAAGGGATATTACCGGATGTTTTAGAAAAAATATTTATTCCATTTTTCACTACTAAACCACAAGGTTCTGGAATTGGATTAAGCTTATCAAGACAAATCATGAAGTTACATGGCGGTACAATAACAGCGAAATCAGAACCTAATCAGGGAACCATTTTTACACTAACCTTTTAATCTTGCTTGTCTATTTCATTGATAATATCTGTAACTTCTTTTTCAGTAGACCGAAGTTTTGATTTACACATTTTTAAAAGATAAGAAGCCCGCTGAATTTTAGTAGAAAGGTTATCAAGGTCAATATCCTCAGTCTCAATTGCATTTAAAATAGTTTCCAATTCTTCTAATGCCTTGTTATATGAAATTTCTTCTTTTTTAGCCATTCCTAAGAAATTCTAACTCCAATAATAATAACATCATCGATTTGCGGATATTTATCTCCCCTCCAGTCATCAAAAGCTTTGTATAAGATATCCTTTTGTTCAGCCATAGATTTATTCTGATTATTCAAGAGTAATGCCTTAAAATTTTTCGACATAAATTTCCGACCCGTTTCACCACCAAACTGGTCAACAAAACCATCAGAAAAAATATACACTATATCGCCTGATATAAGTTGTATTTCATTTTTAGTAAATGATTCTTTTTCTTTAATGTATATGCCAATAGGCATTTTATCCGCCTTATATTCAATCACTTCCTCTTCCCCCTTTCTAACGATATATAAAGGATTATACGCGCCAGCGTATTCCAACGTGTTCTTTTCAAAATCATAAATAGTTAATGAAATATCCATTCCGTCTTTGGCCTCATCAGCTTTACCAGTTTGATCAAGAGTTGTTTTTACATAGGTTCGTAAATGGTTTAAAATAATATGTGCTTCAGGTTGCTCAAGTTTATTTACAATTTCATTTAAAAATGAGACTCCTAACATACTCATGAATGCTCCGGGCACACCATGTCCAGTGCAATCGGCAGCCACTATGATTACCTTATTATTTTTCTTGGTCATCCAGTAAAAATCCCCGCTAACAATATCACGCGGACGAAATAAAATGAAGTGCTCCGGTAACAGATTATCTGCTAACTCAGATGAAGGTAACACCGCTCGTTGAATTCGTCGGGCATAATGAATACTGTCAGTTATTTCTTCTTTTTGCTTCATTACCACATCACGCTGAGCCTCAATTTCCTCTTTTTGTTGGTTTATTTGTATATTTTTTTCATTTAACAGAATATTTTTACGTTTAATAATACGTAACTGCATAAACGCAAATACAAGGAAAGCTAACATAAATATAGCTCCAACCCCAATGGCAATATTTACAGTTTTTTGTTGTTTAATTGTTGCTTTTTGAGCTTCATCCAAAGCCGCGAATTTTTCCAGTTGATCTTGCTTTTTATCCGACTCATAAATTTCCTTCATTTGCCGGATCGTCTTCTGGCTTTCCTCATTAAACATTATATCTTTTTTCTCAATGTATTTTTTATAATTATTCAATGCCTTCTTATAATTTCCATATTGTTCGTAAACCCAAGATAGCCTTTCATAATTATTTCTTTGGAATTCTATTAGCTGCAATCTATTTGCAATTAATTGACTTCTGTTACAATAATCTAAAGCTTTATTATAATCTTTCATTTTAAAATATAACTCGCCAGCACCCTGTAGAATTTGACAAATCTGTCTTTCATCATTGAATTTTTCTGCAATTCTTAATGCTTTTTGAAACTCATAATCAGCTTCATTGAATCGTTTTAAATATTGCAAGATAGTGGCTCTATTATAATAATTTGACAATAGCTTTGATGAATCTTGAAGTTTTTCATTAATGAAAACAGCCGAATCAACATACTTTTTAGCCTGTAAGTAATCCTTAACCAGTTGAAGGCTATCATTTGTATTAAATTTATTTGCTCTTTTTAATGTATCTGAAATAAATTCTACTTTATCTTTTAATAAGTTTCCTAAATTATTAAACGATAAAGCAAGTCTTGAACTATCTTGTAGATCACTATAAATATTCTTTGACTGAATATAGTAATCCAACGCTTCTTCAAAGTATTTTTGCTGTTTATAAACATTAGCAATATTATTCATATTGTTTGCAACAACTAATTTTTTGCCAAGCTTATCACTCAATTTTAACGATTCAATATATTTTTCAATAGCCTTTGTATAATTACCTTGTCGATAATAGCAAGCCCCCAATACACGTGCATTTACTTCCATCGAAGTTATATCATTATTTTCTTGACTAAGTTTATACGATTCTTCAAAATACTCTATTGCTTCAGGATATTTATTTGAATAGTAATATGCAAAACCAAGATAATTTATACTTTTTAATACTCCATTTTTATAATCTATTTCTTTTGCTAATTGAAGAGCTTCATCTAAAACACTAATTGCCTCAATTGAATTGCCAGTCTCATCTAAAAATGCTCCTAATGTAGTTAGTACATCAACTAAAATTTCTTTATTTTTTAATTTTCTGGCAATCTTTAATGATTGATTTAAATAATCTTTTGCTTCATCAAATTTTCTTATTTCAAAAAAGCTTTCACCAATAACGTGTAAAGCAAGTGCTTTTTGTTCATTGTCATCAAATTTATCGGCTAATTCCAAAGCTTGATTAGCATATTTAAGACAACTTTCATGGTTATCATATTTAAACTCCCTAGCTAAATTATTACAAATCTCTGCTTTTTCCTTTTCAGGTGCCTTTTTTAAAGCTTTAGTTAAACTATCAACTACGACATGGTCTTGCGCAGTCAAACTAGTTGAAGTAAAAAGTATTATAACAAAAATAAATATTGCTTTAATAAGTCTCATTTTTCTTATTTAGAATGCTAATATAACAATACTTTATTATTTTTAAATAAATTCAATTTCATAAATTTAATAATTTACTTTTAATAAAATATATCTTTCCTTTGTATTAATTATATATCAATGATTATGGAAAAAAAGGATTGCCGGATTATTTTTATGGGTACGCCAGAATTTGCTGTTGAATCACTAAAAAATTTAATAGAAAAAGGTTATAATTTAGTTGGTGTGGTTACTGTGCCAGACAAACCTGCTGGGAGAGGAATGAATACTGTTGAGTCTGCTGTTAAAAAATATGCCTTTGAAAAAAAAATCCTGGTTTTTCAACCGGAAAAACTCAGAGATGAAAACTTTATTAAAGATTTAAAAAAATTAAATCCAGATATTTTTGTAGTTGTTGCTTTTAGGATGCTACCTGATGTAGTTTGGAAAATCCCAACATTAGGTACGTTTAATTTACATGCTTCACTTCTGCCTCAATATAGGGGTGCAGCTCCCATTAATTGGGCTATTATTAATAATGAAAAAGAAACAGGTGTTACCACTTTCTTAATTGATGATAAAATTGATACTGGTAACATCATTTTCCAGGAAAAAATTGCAATAAATGAAACGGATGATGCAGGAATCATTCATGACAAATTAATGAATATTGGATCAAAATTAGTTGTTAAAACTGTAGATGCCTTAATTGCGAATGAGTATAAATTGATTAATCAAAATTCCTTAATTTCAGGCAAAACAGAATTAAAACAGGCTCCAAAAATAAATAAAGAAGATTGCCTTATTGACTGGAATAAACCATTAATTGAAATTTATAATCATATCAGGGGATTAAGCCCCTACCCTACTGCGTTTACTTATTTAATTGATAATAAAAATGAAATTTTATTAAAAATATATAAGGCTGAAAAAATTCAGGAGAATCATAATTTTAATCTTGGAAAAATAATATCAGATAATAAAACATTTTTAAAAGTTGCTGTTAAGGTTGGTTTTATTAATATACTAAATCTTCAGCAAGCAGGGAAAAAACGAATGCCAGTTGAAGATTTTCTTAGGGGTTTTATTAATATTGAAAAGTATTCAATAAAATTAGAGTAAACATTATCTAAGTTTTAATTTTTGGCCAGAAGTAATTTGTGTTCCAGGCTTCATATTATTTAATTCATATAATTTATCAAGCTTAATAGCGAATTTTTGAGAAATCGTATACATCGTTTCTCCTGATTTAACAAAATGAAAATCGTTTCCTTTTTCAGCTTTATTTTTTTTTGGTTTTACATAAATTACTTGTCCTGAAGTAATTGACGCTGATTTTGGTAAATCATTAAATTTCAAAATTAAATTTTCAGTTGTATTAAAATCTCTAGCTATACTTTTATATGTATCTCCTGGTTTTGCAATAGTATAGTTTGTTTGATTATTCGTAAGGATTTCACGATTAATAGCTGAATGTTGGCCATATGCTTTAATCTCTTTTTTTTGTCTTACTTTCTTTGTTTTTTTATTTTTCTTTTTATCCTTCTTTTTTCCAGTATCATATTGATTAAGTTCATATTTTTCAATCAATTCAATCAGTTTTCTAGCGTACTTATTGCTTGTTGCATATCCTGCTTTTTGTAATCCTTTTGCCCAGCTAACATAATCGGTCGAATTGTATTTGAATAAAAAGTCGTACCTGCTCCCATTCACTAAAAAATCAGAATGATCGATATATGATTGCTTAGCTGAACCATATTTGCGAAAACATTCTTTACGCTTGTCATCATTGTGTTTAACTTTAGGACCTTTCCAATCATCGTGGCATTTAATTCCAAAATGATTATTTGCTTTTCTTGCCAAACGACTATTCCCATTATCCGATTCAAGCATACCCTGGGCTAATGTTATACTAGCAGGAATGCCTGTCCGCTTCATTTCCTTAATGGCAATATCTTTATAAGTATTAATATACTCATTAGGCGTAATATGTTTTTGACATAATGAAAAGTAAAATTGAAATAATAGTAATATTGAAATAAAAAACTGTCTAAAAATCATTATTAAAATTTGCTATAAAATTAAAACATATCAAATTTCTCCCAAATATCATCTTTAGGAAAAGGTGCTGAAATTGTTATTTCTTCATTTTTTACAGGATGAACAAATCTTACTTCTTTTGCATGCAAACTTATCCCTCCATTTGAATTTGAACGGGGATAATTATATTTTAAATCCCCTTTTATCGGGCAACCCATATTTGACAATTGCGATCGAATTTGATGATGCCTCCCTGTATATAATTCAATTTCAAGTAAATAATAATTATCAGATTTTCCAATCAAAGTATATTTAAGTTTTGCATATTTTGAATTGGGAACCTCATTATCATGAGCATATGACTTATTCTGATTTGGGTTTCGAACCAAATAATGTTCTAAAATATTCTGATTTTTTGGAGGTTTTTCTTTTACAATTGCCCAGTATATTTTTGAAACATTTTTATCTTGAATTAATTTATTCATTCTTGAAAGGGATTTACTGGTTTTTGCAAAAAGTACCACCCCGCTAACTGGTCTATCAATTCGATGAATAACACCAATAAATACATTCCCGGGTTTATTGTATTTTTTTTTAATATAGTCTTTTAATTGCACATCTAATGAAATATCACCCGTCTTATCACCTTGCACTAAATCAGAAGTCTTTTTATTTACAGCAATAAGGTGATTATCTTCATATAAAATTTCAAGCATTTCTTACAAATTAAAAAGCATATCTTTGATTGATATGCTTAATTCGAAAACAAAATTAAACAAATAATAATTATTGTTGAAACAATAATTGTCTATATACTTCATCATTACAAATTATTTCAATTAAATATGTTCCAGTATAATAAGCATCCATATCTATTGTAACTTAATATTCATCAAAAACCTTTATTGCTTTGGTATAATTAATTTGCCTGCCATCAGCACAGTATGTATTAATAATAATTTCTCCAAGATAATCGTTATTTATATTTACATATATATTACTTGTAAATGGATTAGGATAAATATTTATATTACCTAATTTATCATTCTGATCAATATCAACTGTATTAATTTTTACACGCAATCCATCAATATTTGAATAATCTGAATATCCAAATAAATTATATGACATAATCCTGTAATAATAATATACATTGTATTGAATATTTTTATCAATAAAATTATTCGTATTTCTATCAATAGTCGCATAATTTGAGAAATTGCCATTTAAACCAGCAACTCTTTCAAGAATAAATCCTGATTCATTACTTGAATTATCGTCCCAGGTTAATAAAATTGAAGTATCTTGTTCCACTTCATATGCACTCAATCCGGTCGGAGCTACAGGGATTAAATCATTACTATTTATTTCAATCATTGAAATAGGAGTTGTTTCCGAAACACCAGATTCACTTTTAGCTGAAACCCTATAATAATAAATATTCCCTAATGAAACATCATCATCAATATAACTTTTATTACCATCTGTTATAATCCCAATAATATTGAAAATTGATGATCCGTCAATTCTTTTTTCTATAATAAAGTCAACATTTTCGGAGTAGTCACAATTCCATGTTAGCAAAATTGATAACTCACCGGTATTTATTAAATTCAGATTTTCAGGTGCTTTGGGCAAAGTAATCCCCGTTATGGTTCTAGTTTTTGAAGTGTCATTTTCATTTATTGCGTAAATTCCATAAATATATGATGTATTTGGTAGTAGAGAATTGTCTATAAAGTTTATTTCACCAGCAGATAAATATTCAAGTATCTCGAAATTGGCATCTTCATTTATTTTTCTTTCAATAATATATTGATCTTCTTCAAAACTACTTTCTTCCCACTCTAATTCTATACTTGATTCAGTTGTATTTGAAATATGGAAGTTATTTACTCCAGGCCTTTTTAATGAAACAGCTAATTTATAATCTTCAGTTTCCCCTCCGTAATAAATACCGCATGCATAGACATCATAAATTGAATAAGTTTGAGCACAAACAATTCTCATTCTTAGTGTATCACCTAGATTTTCTTCAGGAATGGTAAAGGAAGTTTCAAAAACACCATCATTTGCTATTTCTGAAGATCCACCTATATATTCATCATTATCTTCAAAGTCATAATCTTTATTAAAATCAATAAATAATTTTGCGTATTTAGTATAACTTGAACTAGTGCATGAACCTAATGAGATATTAATTGAATATGTTTCTCCACCGTCGACAGAAATTGGATTTTCATGAAAATAATATTCTGAGCAAGATGTTGATTGATATATACTTATATCATTTATTTCAACATTTTCAATAATTTCATAAGAATACCCTAATGATTGTGAATTACAATATCCTAATGGAGTTTGAATTTGAATAGTATCTGAATGTGCGGAATTGCTTAAACTAGATCTCACATAATAATAATATGTTGTATTTGGATCTGCAGAATTGTCTATATAACTATCTTCATAATTATATGCTGTTCCAACCGATTCAAAATAATTGTCAAGTGCAGTAGCTCTATAAATATAAAAATAATTAAAATTTAATGTGCTATAATTATAATCCCACGTCAATTCTACTTTGTCAGAATTATTTATTGAAGCTTCAAGATTTTCAGGCGGACCAGCTGGAGAGGTAACACTATAATAGTTTGAATACAGAGATGTATCGGTATTATTAAATGCCATTACTTTATAATAATATAATGTACCATAATTGAAAGAGTTATCATAATAATAAATTGAATTTTGATCGACAGTGTCTATTCTTTCATATCCAGTATTACTATTCTCTGATCTCAAAATAATATAACCTAACTCATCACTGGCATTATCATTCCAGTATAAATATATCGTTCCACTACTATTATAAGCATAAAGGTTTGATGGGGGTGGCAATGAAATGCAGTTTATTTCAGCCTCCCACCCAGGATAATTACCACTGTATGAATAAAATACAAAAGTTAATGCTCCTGAAGAATGACTTGAATATACATTAAAGGGCGAATAAGTACCGGAATAATAACCAATAGAAGATCCACTCGAACTTTCCCCATTATATATGCGTAAATAATCATTATAAGAAGTTGAAAAAGATGTAAAAGTCGCACATACATTATTTCCAGAAATTGCGGGATAAATAGTATAAGTCATAGTTTGTCCGGAGCTATAGTTGTTATACCCTCCCGGATCGAGAAATAATGCGTTACATGCACTTATATTGCCATCTTGCATATATAAAACCCCTAAACGGGTTTTAAAAATATCACTAAATTCAGAGGTATCTGTACCTTTTATAGCTGCAATCCTATAATAATAATCAACCTCTTCAG
>CAZBZX010000160.1:0-9062 GCA_964496465.1 uncultured Bacteroidales bacterium | reverse complement strand
TACTTACAATACCCAATTGGATCAATATTTTTATGGTCAGCTCCTCCAAAATATGCCAACTTCATCCGAAATACTGAATATTTAAATATTAAAAATTCAAGAAGTAATGATAAATGTGATTTTATTATTGATGGTCAACAAAGAATAGTTTCACTATATGCTACCTTAAGAGGTAAAAGCGTTGGAAATTCTGATTACTCAAAAATTTGTTTCAATGTTAAAAAGAGGGAGTTCAGCATTCCAAGAAAAAAAACTGAAAAATTCAATATTCCTGTTTGTAATGTATTTGACGATAAAGCTTATAAAGAAGTTTTCGAAGATCTGAGTAATTATGATAAGAATCATAAAACAAAATATAAAGATACTTGGGGAAAATTTAAAGATATATTGACGAATTATCCTGTAAGTATTGTTAAAGCAATAAATAATGATCTTGATGATGTAGTTGAAATTTTTGAACGGATTAATCAAGGCGGTAACAGGTTAACCTTATTTGATCTCGTTCACGCAACAGTATTAGATAATAAATTTGATTTAAAAGATAAGATAGAGAAGTTAAATAAACAGGCACAAGTTAAAAAGATGGGAGGATTGCCAAACAGGATTATAGTAAATTCATTAGCTATTAATGCTTTTAACAATTGCTCAAGTTCAGCCCAATTAAAATTAACTTCTGCTATTTGCCAGAAAATATGGAATCCGACAATTGAATCAATTAATGCCGCTGTTGAGTTTTTAGTTAGTATTGGAATTAAAACGGATTTAACACAATATCATTCTTTCTTACCGGTTCTTCAATTTTATTTTTTTAATACAAAATTTATTGTTATTCACCCGTCACATCAAAAACAGATTGAAAAATGGTTTTGGGATGCTAAATTTTCTAATCGGTACTCAACATCAAACCTATCAAAGATTAAGGAAGATATACAATGGCTAATAGAATTAACAGAAGAATAAATTTATCAACATTTAATTATCAAATCCTTGATATAATTGAAGTAAAAAATATTTTTAATTACATTTGTTGGCATAAATACCAAAATTAGTGAATATTAATACTCATATAAAAGATTTATTGTTTAAGTATGATCTAGTATTAATACCTGGTTTTGGAGCTTTTATTTCAGAATATATTCCGGCAGAAATTAATAAAAGCAATAATGTAATTATACCACCTTCTAAAAATATTTTTTTTAATTCGGATTATAAACTTGATGATGGTTTATTGGTAAACTATATTATTGAAAAGGAAGGCGTTTCAGCTAATGAAGCTAAAAAAGAAATCAATACTTTTATTTATGACATTAGAAAGATAATAAAAGAAAAAGGATATTTTTTATTTAAAGGTATTGGAAAGCTTTTTTTCAGTAAAGGGAGATATACTTTCGAACAATATTTCAAAGCTAATTTTTTGCTAGACTCTTATGGAATGACTGAAATAGCATTAGATTCAAAAGAAAATATCACCACTACAACAAAGAAATCTGAAAGACGCAAAGAATTAAAACCATCAACCAGAATATACGATCGGAGTAGAACAAAAAGAAGAATTTTAATTTATACTCCAATTGCTGCTGCTTTAATATTTTTATTCGTTTATATAGATATGGTTAGTTTTAATGATGAATTATTATATCCGACAGAATATAAAGCATATCAAAAAGAGGCAAGCAAAAATAAAAAGGTTGACGAGAATATAAAACTGGTTGAAAAAATTGACCCTGCTGCTGATAAACGTGAAGCACTTCTTTATAGGGAAGGAAGAGTAGAAAAGTATTTAATTATTGCCGGAAGTTTTAAAAGCTTAACAAATGCTGAAGAGTTTGCATATAATTTGGAGAAAAAAGGGTATTCTCCTCAAATTATTGAAGGAAAATTATTCAGGGTTTCATTAGGAGGATTTGAAACAAGAAGTAAGGCAGAAGAGGAATTAAATAGATTAAAATCTGCTTCAACTCCCTCTCTTTGGATTCTTTCAAAATAATCTTCTAATTAATATTAGATTAAATTTCTAATTGCGATTTTTTCTTTAATTCTTGCCAAACTAAGGCACTTGCCCCTAATACAGCTACATTTTTCCCTTGTAATCCAGATGGTACTATTCTAGTTTTATTTTTCATTATAGGTAATACATATTTATCGAAGTTTCTTCGTGTTGGCTCAAAAAGAAAATCTCCGGCCTTAACCAAACCTCCAAATAAATAAATTACTTCGGGGCTAAGGATTGCCGTAAAATCGGCTAACGCATAACCTAGAAGTTCGCCAGTAATTTCATAAGCTTTTAAAGCAATTTGATCTCCTTTTTTAGCAGCCTCAGTTATCATTTTCGCAGTGAGGTCTTTGTAATTTATTTTTCTTAATTCGCTATCAATTAATTCTTCAGCTAATAGTTCAGAGACAGTTCTTTTTATTCCTGTTGCAGAAACATAAGTTTCAAGACATCCTTTTCTTCCGCATCCACATTTTCTACCTTTACGTTTTATAATAACATGTCCTAACTCTCCCGCAAAACCATCATGTCCGTAAATTAGTCTGCCATTTGCAACAACGCCACCACCCAAGCCAGTGCCAAGTGTTATGGTAATAAAATTTTTAATATTTTTTGCTGCTCCATATACCATTTCTCCTATTGCAGCTGCATTAGCATCATTTGTAAGTATAATTTGAATATCAGGAAAATACTTTTTAAACATTTCAACAAATGGAATTACTCCTTTCCATGCCAAATTTGGAGCATGCTCAATTGTACCATTATAATAATTACCATTTGGAGCCCCAATGCCAATACCTTTAATTTCTACTTTTTCTTTTAAACTTGAGATACTGTTTTTAATATTTTGGGCCAAAACTTCCAGATAATCTTCAATATTTCCTTTTCCATTTGTTTTTATTGAATCTTCAAATATGGCATTTCCATCATGATCTACCACTCCATATTTAGTATTTGTGCCTCCTATATCAATACCAATAGCAACTTCCTTCATAATTAATTAATTTACCAACTATCATTTTGAATCGCAAAAGTAGAAAATTTTTAGCGTACAGGGATTATTTACTAAAACATTTTATAAAAAAAACTTATTAATATTATTTATATTTATTGAAAGAGCTGCTATTTTTTCTGTTTTTGCAATTAAGAATACATTTATGATTTGTTTTACACAAAGTATATGAAATAAAAACAAACTCATACATTCGATTTTTCGTATAGGTTTTTGATGTAAAGGTTTGTAGGGGATATTCTATTTTTTTAATAATTTACTATTAGTAAATTTATTATTCATTGTTATCCAATGCGGTATTATATTATTATAAAGCTTAAAATTATATTAGTTGCAATTTTTCTTACTTCAACAAATTATATAATAGGGGATTCTATTAATTATTGTAATTCGGACTCAATTCAAAAGTTAAATTTATTTAATAGTGATTTAATTAAATTAGCAGAGACACATTTTCAAAAAGGGAAACATTTCAATAATAGAAATGAATATGATAAAGCATTATTAGAATACTATAAAAGTTTGGACTATGCTAAAGAAATTGACAATTTGGAATTAATTAGAAATAATTATAAAAGTATTGCTGATATATACAAAAAAAAAACTGACTTTAAATTAGCATATAATTATATTGAAAAATATAATTCGTTAAATGATAGCATAATAAAATTTGAAACTAATAAAGAATATGAGAGACTAGATTACTTATATGAGAAGCAGAAGAAGGAGAATATTATATTAGCTCAACAATCAGATATTAAAAAATTAAAATCAAATCATACACGACTAATAATGGTTATTAATATTTGCCTTATACTATTAATCAGCTCGATACTTTATTTTACTCTTAAGCATTTAACTAAAACTAAGATTTTATTACAAAAAGTAAAAGAGAATAATATTGAAATTAATAGAAAAAACGAAATTATAATAGATAGTCTAACGTATGCTGAAACTATCCAAAAGAATATAATTCCTTCCCAAGTTATACTTTCAAATGCATTTTCTGATTCATTTATTATTGACAAACCTAAAGATATTATAGGTGGCGACTTTTTATGGATATATGAATCGGACAACTATAAAATAATTGCATTAATTGATTGTAGCGGACATGGAGTACCAGGAGCTATTATGACTATTGCCACAGATTTTTTATTGAATAGAGTTATTCTTGATGAAGGCCATACTTCACCTACTGAAATACTTGAAAGTTTAGAAGCAAATTTCATTAAATATTTTTATAAAGAAAACAAGGATAAATATGGATTAAATAGTATTGATATTGGATTGTGCTATATTGATGATAAGGTAATTGAATTTTCCGGTGCAAGACGACCAATTGTTAAAATAGGTAATGGAATATTTGAATCATGCAAAGGAAACCTAAGCTCAATTGGAAGGTATAAAAACAAAGATAAATTTATAACATATAAATTTTCTTTATTGCCAGGGGATTGTTATTACATGTATAGTGATGGAATTACTAGTCAATTTGGTGGAACAAAATATAAGCAACTTGGTACAAATCAATTTCATAATTTATTAAAAGAATATAGTTCAATGCCAATGAATAAACAGAAAGAAAAAATAATTGATTTTTACAATAATTACAGAAATGAAACAGATCAAATTGATGATATCTTGATAATAGGTTTTAGAGTTACATAAAGTGGTTTATTTCAAGATTTATATTCTTACTATTGTTATTAATTTAAATTATTTATTTAGCTCCAAACATTTTTACTTCATGCCCTTTCCATCCATAATAAGCTAAATAGATGTAACAAAATATTGGAATAAAAAAAGAGAAGTGATATCCATTTAGTGAATCAGCAACTGCACCCTGGATGATTGGGATTATAGCTCCACCAAGTATCATCATTACCAATAAGGAAGAACCCTGACTAGTATGCTTCCCTAAATCTTTTATAGCTAATGTAAAAATATTTGACCACATAATAGAATTGAATAATCCTATGCCAATAACGGTCCAAATAGCAACCATTCCGTTGGTAAATAAAGTAACAGTCAATAATGTTATTATAGCTAAAGCAAATATCCATAAAGTCCTGGAAGGAACTGATTTTCCAATTTGGAATAAAATAAAATTTATAAATACAAATAATAAAAATGGAGATATTCTTCTAATTTCAATGCCACCACTTTCAATATAAACAACAAAATAAATGAGAAAAAAAGTTGCAATGGCCGAAATTATCATGCTTATTAATTTTTTTGATTTACTCTCTATTCCACTAAGTGAAATTGCCCCAAGAAATCTCCCTATCATTAATCCTCCCCAGTAAAAAGCTAAAAAATTCTTTGCTTCCATTTCAGGTAATCCGACCATTTCATGTATATAATTAATTAAGAGGCTCCCTATCGAAACTTCTCCTCCAACATATAAAAAGATAGCAATCATTCCTAAAACTAAATGTCGATATTTTAATGCTCCTGCGCCTTTTTCAATTTTTTCATCAGTAGAAAATTTAGGAAGTTTCGATAATTTTATCATTAATGCCAATAAAATAAATACTCCACCAAAAATTAGATAAGGAACCTGCACACCTATAGCCGACATAGGAATTCCAGAATCTGTCGTAATTATTTCACCAATTTTACTATATAATGGGCTGCCTAATCTGGCAAAATAATGAAACACCATGTAACCCCCTATTATAGGTGCTATAGTTGTTCCAATAGAATTAAATCCTTGAGATAAATTTAATCGGCTTGATGCTGTTTCAGGTTTCCCTAAAATGGCAACATACGGATTTGCAGCTATTTGAATTAATGTAAATCCTAAACCAAGAATAAATAATGAAGTTAAAAACAGACCATAAGATTTTAATTCTGCTGACGGGTAAAACATAAAACATGCTAAAGCTGAAATAGATAATCCAAGAATAATTCCATTTTTATATCCAATGCGGGTAATTGGATCAACTGATCGTGCTGATATGGTAAAATATACTACAGAACCAATAAAATAGGCTGTAAAAAAAGCAAACTGTACTAACATAGATGTAGCTCTTGTCAATTCGAAAACTTTTTTAAGAAAAGGGATCAATATGTCATTCATACAAGTGATAAACCCCCACATAAAAAATAAGGTTGTAATTACAACAAATGCAGAGGTATAATCTTTTTTGTTTGAATTTCCTTCAACTGTATTTGAAACGGAAATTTGTACCATTGAATTACTAATTTTAAGTTAAATATTTAAAATTTTACCACGAAACAGTCAGGGAATTCTTTTTTAAAATTTGGTTTGTATTCTTCAGCATCATTCCTCGTTGGGAAATCCCCTATTATAACACGATATAATTTGGCATCATTTAATTGGCTAACTTCAACAATTACATCTTTTTGATATTTTGTTTTTAATTTTTCGGTCAGTTTAGCAAGATTTTCCATTTCTTTAAAACTTCCAATCTGAATTCCATATCCGCTTGGATGGATCAATTTTACATCGAAAGAATAATAAGGATTTTCAGCATCATTAACTTGATTAATAAGCTCTTGAGTTATCGATTTTGATTCAATATTTATTTGTTGATCTACTAATTCATTGACAATTTCACTATCAACAATTTCGACCTTAACATTAACCAGACCAGTTTCAACAAAATCAAGCTCTTCAGCAGCTGAGCGAGATACATCTATTATTCTGCCCTTAACAAAAGGGCCTCTGTCATTTACTCTTAAAACTACTGATTTTTGATTTTCCAAATTAGTTACCTTAATGTATGTATTGAAAGGTAACGTTAAATGTGCTGCTGTCATTTTTAAGTGGTCGTATGTTTCTCCTGAGGCAGTTGTTCTGCCTTCAAATTTATCAGCATAAAAAGAGGCCAGTCCTTCTTGTTCAAATTTTTGTTGAGACAACAAATAGAAGTTAATAGAGATAAATAAAAGAGTATAATAAAACCTCATATTTTTAAATGAAATAATAAAAATTGGGAATTTAAAAATAAATTTTAAAAATATGTGCAGAAAAATAGTAAAGATGATAATTATTTAATCAAACCTCTTATTTCTAATAAATTAATAATAGCTTTCACAATTTCATCATCTTTAAAAGTCATACAATTAAATGTGACATCGAATTTAGTGTAATCGGTATTTTGGCCATAGAAAGAGTCTCTGAATTTTGCTCTTTTTTTATCTGTTTCAATAGCATATTGCTTAGCTTCTTCATATTTCATTTTTGCTTTTTCACATAACATTTCCACTCTCCAGTCTAAAGGGGCTTCTAAATGAATATGAAATGAATTTGGCATATCCCTTGTAATTGCAACACTTCCTCTACCAATAATTATAATATTTCCTTGTTCAGCTATTGTTCGTATTACATCAGCAATTGTCTTTCTTATTTTTCTATCACTTTTATAATATTTTAATGAAAGGGATGACATAATATCATCCCACGCACCACGTTCTTCAAAATCAAATACATATTTTATTCGTGAAGGATTTAATTCAAGCTCCTTAGCTGATTCACTTAGAATTTCTTTACTAATACATTTCCAATTTTTTGCGTTTTCACTTTTTCTTTTATTAAGTGTTAAAGCCAAAAGTTTTGCAATTCTTTTTGCCGGACACCCAGCTTCCCTGGAAAAGGTAATTACTGGTCCTGGATTTTGTGGATTTTTAAGCTCAATTTTTGGATTGAAGCGTTTTCCCATATATTTCAGTAAGATATTGTTTTCCATAAATTATTATTTATTGAATAAATATTATTGGAAAATTGTATTGAAATACACTTTAGTCCATCCGCAAATTACTAAAAAAATAGCACTTTATCAATTATTAACTGATCAATTTTGAAAATTGAAATTATTGAAAATCAATATTGTGGAAAGCAAAAAGCCCGGAAATAATATCCGGGCAAAGATTAAAAATAAACCTCTAATGTTATGATATTTTAATTGATTTCGGGGGCTGTTCAATAGCTTGTTCTTTTTTAGGAATAGTAATATACAATATTCCATTTTCGTGTTTTGCTTTAATAGCTTCTGAGTTTGCTGACTCTGGTAAAGAAAAAGCTCTTTCAAAACCAACATAATCAAATTCTTTTTTAATCAATTTGGTAGAATCTTCATCATTTACTTTTGCTTTTTCTGTTGCTATGGTTAAAACATTTTTATCCAAATTAATTTTAAAATCATCTTTTATAATTCCTGGAGCAGCTATTTCAATTAAAAACTGATCTTCTTTTTCAATAATATTTACTGATGGTTTTGTAAATTTATTTTTATAATAATCATAGTTTTCTAAATAATCTTTACAATAATAATTGTCGATTAGTTTTGGTAATGTTCTGTTAATTAGATAATACATAGTTAAATCCTCCAAAATTTTTAATTGTTTATAATTAATTCTATTCCTGGTATGACAATTTGTATGCCAACTACAATTTGGTTCAATTTTTGCATATTAATAATTCTGAATCAGTCAATATGGCATAATTTAATTATAAATAAGACATTTTGGCATAAATATTAAAACTATGGAATTAATTGGAATTTTTATTATTACTCTAATTGCAAGTCTGATTGTTAGTAATAGACTGAAAGGGAAATTTAAAAGATACTCAAAAATTCCTTTATCAAAAGAATTAACAGGTAAAGAAGTTGCTGAAAGAATGCTACATGAAAATGGTATATTTGATGTTCCAGTAGTTTCGGTAAAAGGTGAATTAACCGATCATTATAATCCGATAAAAAAAACAGTAAATTTAAGTCCGGATGTATATTTTAGTAATAGCGTGGCAGCTGCTGCAATTGCTGCACATGAATGCGGACATGCGGTTCAGCATGCAAAAGCTTACTCATGGCTCGAATTCCGCTCGGCACTTGTACCTATTCAAAATGCAAGTGCTAGTATACTAAATGCAATACTTATTTTTATGTTTTTCGGTGCGTATATGCTTCCTTCATTAATTAATTTTAATCTCGCTTTATTAATAATAATAGGCTGTTATACCGTATTTACTCTTTTTGCTTTTATAACATTACCAGTTGAAATTGACGCTAGTAATAGGGCACTCGT
>CAZBZX010000159.1:0-9079 GCA_964496465.1 uncultured Bacteroidales bacterium | reverse complement strand
TAAATAGATTAGTTTCATTTTTAAGAATTTGTTAATGCAAAATATTTATTATTAAAACGTCTATAAGCATATTAACCATAAATAAAAAATTTAAAGCTATATCAATTCAATATGATGCAATATAAAAAAAGGAGTTACTGAAAACCAATTATTCAGTCACCCCATTAAAGAACTTCTATTCAGTAAAATTCCAATGGTCGAAATACAATATCTTACTTGGAGCCTTGCCTTTGAAAACAAAATAAACATCATGAATACCAGTTACTTTTTGAACATCGATTGTTCTTAGCTCCCATCTATCATTACCGCCAGTCAATGGCACTTCAACAGTTCCTATTAATTCTCCCACTTTGCTATCAAGTCTTATTTCAATAGAGATAACGCCATTATGTGTTGTTCCAATTCGTGCTGTAAATTTTGAGGGTCCAATTTTACGAAAATCAACATCCCTAATTTTAGTATAGGCATTGTTGTGCATAGCAGTTATGAAAACTCCAACCACATTGTTTTGCATGGACTTAACATCTTCTGACCAAGCCATGGTTTCTGCTTGAGTTATTATATAAGGGTTAATTGTAGCAAGTCCATCCTTTATCCCTTCTGTCATATTCATCTGCACAATTGAACCGTCCTCATTAAATTTAGCCTCTTCCACGCATACCGAACGTGTAAAACCGCTACCTCCTGGTAAAGCCCCATTATGGTAGAAAAAGTAGGTATTACCTTTAAAATCGATTATTCCTGGATGGTTGGTGAAAGATTCCCCCTGAGTAGGCATAACAACTCCCTGATAACTCCAAGGGCCCAATGGACCGTTGCCGGTGGAATAACCTATATGTTCTGAAATAGGTCCTCCGGCAAAAAATAAATAGTAAAGATTATTGCGCTTGTATAACCAAGGGCCTTCTTCATAAGTAGTAGGTCTCCGCGGATCATCTTTAGTGCGTTTTCCAAATGACTCAATAGTATTTGGAAATTGTTGGATTTCTCCTTCATAAGAAATCATATCTTCATTTAGCTTTACATAATAGCAAACCGGATTGCCCCAATAAAGATAAGCCTGCAAATCATCATCTATGAATACAGTTGGGTCGATATCTGCCATAGTTTTTTGAATCAAGGGTTTGCCAAGCGGATCGATAAAAGGACCATATGGGCTATTAGCAACAGCCACTCCAATACCATTCCGACGGTCTCGATCAGTTATCGGCACATACCAATAAAACTTACCATTACGCTCAATACATTGTCCTGCCCATGCATTCATTTTAGCCCAGGTAAAATCAGTGTAAGATAAAATTGAACCATGATCGGTCCAGTTTATCATATCTTCTGTCGAATATAACTTCCAATCATTCATAGTAAACCAGGTGGATTCATCTTCATCATGCGAAGTGTAAAGGTAAACTTTACCATTGTATACCATTGGTGCAGGGTCTGCTGTATAATTTGTTTGCACAATTGGATTTTGTGCTTTCAGTAATCCATAATTTACACTCACTATACATAAAAGTAATCCCAATATTTTCTTCAATTGCTTCATTCTTTTTTTATTTAGTTAATACAAAACCTCCATTAGGTTGAATGGTTATTGATACTTCACCATTATCATTAACTTTGATTTTATTCAAATATGTTTCTTTTTTCTTATTATCGTTATATATAGCTACATTTTGACCGGCAAGCATAGGTAAATTGAGTTTTAATACTTTGGCGGTTTTTTCAGCGTTTACACCTGCAACATACCAATTAGAGCGATGACGGCGGGCTATTACAGCGTATTTACCAGGATATCCATCAATGAAAAGAGTTTCGTCCCAGGTTGTCGGTATATTTCTCATGAAATCCAGTTTAAATTCCTGTACACCGACCAGATTATCAGGAGTTAATGCAAACATCTGCAATGGATTTTGAAAAAGAATGCCTGTAGCTAATTGAAATGCGTCTGTAGTTAAACGTTTCTGCCCCTCTTTATTTCCTTTGTTAAGGAAATTGTTCAGAAACACACCTCCAAATTCCATGCAAGCCACCGAGTTACGAATAAATGGATGCAATGTGGCAAAAAAAGCTTCTTGTTCTCGTATATCCTGCACAAAAACAAGCATTTCTGATGCAAGCACGGCTTCACTACCTACAAAATTAGGATACATTCTTTCCCATCCACGAGGAAGTGTGGCACCATGAAAAATAATCATCAAACCATAATCATTGGCATCGGAAAGTATATCCTCATATAAACGCATAGTTTCCTGCTTGTCACCACCAAAAAAATCAACCTTTAAACCTTTAACTCCTGCTTCCTTTAGCCATTTCATCTCTTGTTTACGAGCTATAGATGTATTCATTTTATTTAAAGGAGTCATAAAAGCGTCATTCACAGACCCATTTGAATTATACCATAAGAACACTCCAACTCCTTTCAACTCGGCATACTTAATCAATTCTTTCATTTTCTCATAACCAATATTCTTGTCCCACCACGCATCAATCAATATGTATTCAAAATTCATGGCAGCAGCTAAATCTATATATTTTAACTGGTCTTCATAGTTCATACTGTTATCCTGCCAAACAATCCAACTCCAAGTACTGCGACCAAATATGTATGGCTGAGAGGCTTCGTACAATGGTTCCACTACATCGAAAGGAATGGTTGTTTCAACAATAGGCTTGAGTGTTTCGCCTACTGTTATGGTACGCCACGGCGTAACACCAGGAAGGCCAATTTGTGCACCGTTACTTCCAAAACCATTATTTTGCTTAGGATTGGGATATTCAACTGTATATATACCATCAGTATATTTACTCAAGTGGGATGCACAGTACAGGCTTCTTACACCGGTTTCTGAAATTAGCACCCAACCGTTGTCTCCAACATGAAAAAGTCCAGGAAATACATACCCTTCATTAAAAATTGTTTTCTTCATTGGTTCGTCAGCCACATAGCCACTTTCGTAGCTTGGTGTGGTGCGCGCAAATCCGCCCATAGGGCTCATCATGTTCGAGAGAAAAGAAGTTGTAAAAGAGGGAAACCTAAACCCGGTAGTTTCCTTTTCCACCACACAAACCATTGTTTTGTCCCAATTTGGAAGTTCATAACGAAAAGCAATATCGTTATTGCTTACCTGAAATACAATATCAATCCGTTTTTCTTTAGGATTTGAAAAAGTACATTTTAAGATATTAGCTTTGTATTTGATATGGGCATGCTTAATTTTATCCTGTGTGTATTCTTTATCAACTTCCCCAGTAGTTGATTCCACAAAACTCATGTCGGAACTAAAATCTCCTTCATTGGTCAAAAGTCCTATAGGGGAGTTCTCAAGCATGATTTTTTCCTTGTATGTAAGATTGTAAATCGGTTTGCCATTTTCAACCAAAATATTAACCGTAAGATTTCCATCAGGACTAGATACTATCTTTGGATTTTGTGAATATATAACTGATGCAATGAGCATACAGCATACAAAAAATATTTTTCTCATGATGTTTAGTTATCTTTTATAGTTTAAATTCAGTTTTTTTACCTTTATAATTAATCACTTTATCGAATTCTTTAACTTCTCCATCTCCTGTACCATTATTTATAGAGACTTTAACAATGTTGAATTTACGCTCTTTAATCATACCCGGATATGTGCCATTCTGTTCGTTAATTGTTAATGTTTTATTTGCATCATTCCAGCTAAAGACTATAGTTGAGAGCATCCCTTTTTCGTAGTTGTAGTTATCATTTTCATCTTCATAAAGAGTGAATTCACCATCGGCACCTTCATAAACTCGGATTTCAAGATTGTCCCATTTTTTTTCTTCAGCATATTGTACATTAGGACCAATGGGTAGAATAGAGCCAGCTTTAATATATAATGGTATTATATCAATGGGAGATTCTTTCTTTATGGTCTGTCCACCAGAAAGTTTTTCACCTGTCCAGAAATCGATCCAATCGGTACCTTCAGGCAAGTATAGTTCCCTTGATTTTATGGTACTAAAATCTGCTTTTTCGTCTTGCAGATACATCGACTCAGTTACTGGACAAACCAATATAGACTTACCAAACATAAATTCATCATCTATATCTAGCGCTTGCTTGTCAGATGTAAAATCCATTACCAAAGCGCGCATCATACTTGACTTATTGGCAGAAACATCCCATGAAGTTGAGTAAATATATGGCAACAAGCTATATCGAAGGTTTATATATTTTTCAATAGCATCGTATATTTTGTTGCCTTTTTCACCAAACTGATAAATCTCACGAGGTGCATCAGCTCCATGTGAACGCATCATTGGACAAAATGCACCAAATTGGATCCAGCGTGCATACAATTCGCGATAATCTGCATTTTGAATAGGATTTTTAAAATCCCAAAGGAAGAAACCTCCAATATCGCTGTTGTAATGAGGAATACCACAAAGTGAAAAGTTTAAACCGCCAGATATTTGATTACGTAAAGCATCCCATGAAGCAACTACATCGCCCGACCATGTGTTGGCACCATAGCGCTGCTGACCTGCAAAAGCAGAACGAGTTAAAATAAATACACGTTTATCGGATGTTACCTTGCGTTGATTATCATATACTCCACCAACAGTCATTAATGGAAAAGCATTACGAACTTTACGGAATGATCCCAAATAGGTTTGATTGTCAAAATCAGATGGTTTAGGATAAAAATGATCTGGTTCAGAAGAATCAATCCACCATCCATCCATGCCCAGTGAGAATATTCCGGCATTCAGATATTTCCAGTAAATGTCTCGTGCTGCTGGATTAAATGGATCGTACACCCTTACCCCTGAAGGATAATCAGGATTTGGTGGCCATTTGAAGGAACCAGATTGAGGCCATGTTTCAAAATCAAATAACGCATCAATACTATCGAGTTCACGGTACTGTTTTGTCATAGGGCCAAAGGAATTCCAAATAGAAATAACCATATGGGCATTCAATTTATGCGCATCATCAATCATTTTTTGGGGATTATAAAATTCCTCGTTAAGAAATTCCATGGCATTCCAAAGGTAATTATTGCCCCAGTATCGCCAATCCTGAATAATGCCATCAAGCGGCACTCCCAGTTTACGATATTTTTCCACAACACCTATTGTCTCATCCTGACTTTTATACCGCTCTTTACTTTGCCAGAAACCATATGTCCATAATGGGAACATGGGTACTTGACCCGTAAGATCTCTCATTTGAGCCACAACCCCATCGGCATTGCCCCCGTACATAAAATAATAATCTATACAATCACCTACATCAGAACTAAATGAGCTTTCGTCCTGATTGTCGCTAAATGTGGTTGGGGAATAATTATCCCAAAATAAGCCGTAACCTTTCACCGATTGGAAAAATGTAACAAAATCTTGCGTGTTATTCTGAATCATATGAATCTCAAGGTTTCGTTGTGACATTTTACCATTTTGCAGAATACCCAGACCATAAATAGTTTCATCTTTATCGAGAGTAAATTTTTGCGAAACACTATATGTTTTTACTCCAGCATCATTGAAATCTTTAAATTGCGCTCCCGATTCTTTTTCATTTAAAAGTAAATCAGAATCAGGGTTTTTAAATGATACTTTACCACTTTTTAGGTTTAAAAGTATTTGAAGGTATTGGGTTATTATCAATAGATCATCGCCTTCCTGATTAATCTCGAAATTTGTTTTTTGAGGAAAATTAACAACTGAAAGACTTTGTTTTTCGAATGTTGTTTCCGATGGCCATTTCAGCACTCTAACAATTGAAGGACTAAAAAACTGAATTTCAACTTCTATTGAGTTTACCTTGGTTTTTATACCCAAATCGGTTGTCTGATAAGACTTTGCTGTGCTGATCGTAATTATTGCAAAGATGAGAATCAGCATTGTGTAAATACGCATCATTTTTTTATTTTTTTTCTATTATGAATTATTTTAAAAATTCTTATATTTTTTATAGACCATCTTTAGTTTTTAAGCCAAAAAAATCTTAATTAATTGGCTTTAAATTTCCACCAGTCAAAGTTAAACAAATCCTTGTCTCCTCTGAATACAAAAAACAAATCATGTACACCCTCAATATTCTTTACAGGGGTAGTAATTGATTTCCAAATATCGCCTTCAGCTGATGTGTTAATATTTACTATTCCCAAAATTGGTCCGTCAATATTGTCAATATGAATTTCCATTTTTCCGCCATATAAAGAAGCAACATTCACTTCCACTGAACTTGCCCCTTTCAAAAAATCAACTCCTTTCACTTTTAAATAATCGCCATTATGAATAGAAGTAACAATTAATCTGTCAGCAATCTTTTTCCCTTTATCCCATGAGATATTACGCTCCCACTCTGTGTTCAATTCTGTTTTAAGTCCTTCGCTATAGGCCATGGTTTCCGCTTCAACACGGTTATAAGGGTTTAATGTACCAAGCTGTTTTACACCTTTTGTTGACCAAAATGGGAGCTTCTGAATTGTACCATCCTGATTATAATTAATGCTTTCAAGACATATCGATCGCCTTTCATAATGCTTTGCCATGGTTTGCTTAAGAATGGCATAATTTAATCCAAATACATACGAATTTCCTTTATAGTCAATTATTCCAGGGTGATTTCCATTTGATCGTGGGTCTCCATCCATTATGTTACCTTTATATTCCCAAGAGCCGAACGGTGAATTACTCATCGCATATCCTATTCCTTCTGGGCAACAAGTAGAAGCATAGGCCATATAATAATGTCCGTTTCTTTTCCAAACCCAGGGGCCTTCCTGGTAATTATCAGGTGTTGTAGGATCTTGCTGTATTTCCCCCGAATAAGAAATCATATCTTCATTAAGTTTTACATAATAAACTTTTGGGTTTCCCCAGTAAAGGTATGCCTGACCGTCATCGTCAATTAAAATAGTAGGGTCAATGTCATGATTACTGTTTTTAATCAAAGGCTTATCGATAGGGTCAATGAATGGACCGTATGGACTATCAGAAACCAATACGCCAATTCCTTCACCATTTGGCATTGGACAGTACAAATAAAATTTATTGTTCCTTAGAATACACTGGGGCGCCCATGCACCATTATCGTGTGGTAGCCATTTAAAATTTTTTAGTGATGCGACCTCTCCATGATCCGTCCAATTTACCATGTCGGCAGAAGTATACAGCAACCAATTCTGCATTTTAAAACCGAATGCATCATCTTCGTCGTGGCTGGTGTATAGAAACACCGTGTCGTTATAAACCAACGGTGCCGGGTCGGCAGTATATTTGGTTTGAATTGTGGGATTTTGCGAGAATCCAATCCCGGTTATCATAATACTTAATAATGACCAAACAAGTAAACGTTTTTGAGTAAGCATATTCGTTATTTAAATTTTAATTATTTATCTATATTTTTCTGAAATTTCACTTGGTCGAATTTAGAGAGGTTTAGCAAATGACTGGTATGTGAACAAACTGCCATCCCTGCTATGTGTTTATCTGAAAATGATTGCTTTAATGTTACCTCACCAAATAATTGCCATTGATTGCCATCAGTAGATTGATAAGCTTTAAATAATGTGTCATTTTTAGAAAGTTTCAGATATATTGGTAATTCCGGGGCTTTATAATCCATTTTTTCACAGGAGTTACCTTTACCATCTCTCCACTGCAGCGAAATTCCATTAGCAGGTGTAACACTTATAAGTACAAAGGCACTGTTTGGTAAATTATTTTCCCTTATCATCAATCCGGTTTTGGCCCATGGGTGAGTATTCGTGTATGAAATAACCCGAGCAGAAATTTCATAATTGTTTTCAACGCTCTTGTTCACAAAAGCAAATTGATCTAAACCTCCCCAAATGTCTCTTCCCCCGCCTTCAATTGAAAAAACACCATTTTCAAAATTAGCTGAAGATTTATCATCATTTATATCATCAAATATCCATGCTTGAGGTATATCTGATGGCAATACATTTACGGTGCAATAATCAGTTAACTTACCATCATTTGTAGATGCTTTCAGGGTACAATTACCTGCTTTGTGAGCTAATAAACGGTATGAATTAAAGCCAGTTATTGAAATCGAAACAATACTCTCGTCAGTTGAACTTACTTCAACCTGTGTAACTGCCGGAAAAACATTAACTTCAATCAAGGCATGATTGTCTTTGTTTAATTCTACCAAAGAGTCACTAAATTTCAATTTAGAAACGGTTGCTTTTGTTCCTTTCATTTTAAGTATGATCACGCCATGCGATTCAACTTTCGTTTTATAAATATCTGTAACAGGTTCCAGGTTCTTTTGTTCCCATAAATCGCGGACTGTACATTTTTCTCCTTTTACCAAACCAATTTCCTCAAGTGTTACATGCATTAATGTATCCGAATTGGTCACATTTAACAGTGCAACTGCAATAGATCCATCACTCAGTGGTTTTTGCCAAACCTGCAAACCATTTTCATTTCTAATCATTGTTCCCTGGATACCTAACTTATCCTGATTGATTGCTATTAATTCAGTAGCGGTAAGAATATCCCGAATTGTATCATTCATTGTCATTAAATTATTGCCTGCAATTAATGGTGCTGCTATCATACACCACATAGAAAAATGCGCCCGGCATTCTTTTTGATTCAATGATTTATTTCCAACCTCAAGCATATCAGGATCGTTCCAATGTCCAGGGCCGGCAAAAGGAGCCAGTTTTGCATTTTTTTCAAGTATTGGTACCCATCCAGCACCTCCCCAGTCACGAACGCAATCAAAGCAGTCCTGAATATCGTTCGTTGTGCGCCACATACTTCCAATTCCTTTCGCCCATTTCCAAGGGCTTGATACGCCCCATTCGCATATACTAAGTAGCATTGGTCTTCCTGTAGCTAAAATGGCATCACTCAGAATTTTATATTGGGTACGTGTATCCAGTCCATCTGTAAAGCACCAATCTGCTTTAATAAAATCAACTCCCCATTCGGCATAGGTTTGTGCATCAATTTTTTCATATCCATAACTTCCGGGAAGGTTTCCGCAGGTTTTTGTACCCATATCAGTGTATATTCCAAATTTTAGTCCTTTTGAATGAACATAATCAGCAACATATTTTAT